>NZ_NKHQ01000056.1:0-7660 GCF_014467265.1 Xenorhabdus sp. TS4
TGGCGTGGTATAGCCACTCGCTATGCAAAAAATAGCGCGTCTTTTCTTGCCGCAGTGCAAATCCGTTGCCTTGTCCTTTGGCTGAAAATCTCATGACGACAGCATCTAGTGTACTCCCTTGCAGGCTACAGGAGTGTTGCTGTCGCTGCCCGAAGGTGATCCTCACAAGCGACCGGATCATGGATAAGTCTGACTACGCTAATAAACAGAAATCATCAGGTCAATGGGTAATTCATTTTCCGGGAAAAAAAATAATGTCAGGAGTGCGACGGAATTTTTGGGGCGTCAGGGAGAAACTGTCAATACGCCGTGACCCGTTCAAGCCGTGTGGTCTAACACGTTTATGCCCCATTTCAAGTTAATATTAAATCTGAGATATCTTACTATTTTTTTGTTGACTTTATTCTATCTAATAGAACACCATATTTATGGTTAAATATATCATGACCTAAATAGTAAATCTCTTATCTGGAAGATTGGAAAGTCACAACGCATTTTTTATATCATCGTATTTCAAGATGCATTTATTATCCTCCACTATTCAGGAAATAATAATCTGCTTTCGCCTTGCAAATTGTAACTTGAAGTTTATAGAATATAAAACCTGATAATTTCTATATTTGATATGGAAATAATAAGGATCAGAAATAACAACAATATATACTATTTCTAAAAATTAACTATCTGTTAGATAAGCAAGAAACACTTTGATATGAAAGATAGAATGAGGAGAATTCTTGAAAATTTTATCCAACCATCGAGCTACACGCGAACAATTGCCGATAGTAAGTAGAAACACGTTTGGAATTGTGGTTATTAGAGGTGCCGCAGGCAGTGGTAAAACCACAAGTGCTTTACTTCGATTGACTGCAATAGTCAACGCCCTATCATATCGTAGAACACTTAATAATGATCAAGCCCCTATCAAAACGTTAGTTCTTTCATTCAATAGAACATTAGCTGGGTACATAGAAGGTCTTATAAACGATAGTATTCAAACTGGCGCGATACCTGTACAAGTTGAAAATGATACTTTTGCTAACTGGGCGAAGGTTCATTTAAATACTGAATTAATACAAGATAAAGAGCAAACTTCATATTTATTAAATAAATGTATCTCATTAGGCTATGACTTAAATTTCATCCTTGATGAAATAGATTATTTAAGAGGTAGGTTTCTTCATTCCGATTTAGATAGGTATTTAACTATAGAAAGAACCGGCCGTGGATTATCTCCTCAAGTAACTAGATCAACACGCCAGATTCTAATTAATATAGTTCGAGAATATGTGCAATATCTTGAAGAAAGAAAATTAGATGATTGGCACACACAATGTGAGAAAATGATCTCAAATAGTTGTTTAGATTATGACATAATTGTTGTTGATGAAACACAAGATTTTTCAGTTAATCAAATTAGGGCAATTCTCAATCACCTCAAGGAAGATTACTATTTAACATTTGTTATCGATACAATACAACGACTATATCCTCGTGGGTTTACTTGGGCTGAGACAGGTTTAGACATGAGGAATGCAACATACTATAGGCTAAAAGAAAACCATAGAAATACAATAGAGATTGCAACTTTTGCTGCCTCTATTACTCAAGGTTTAACTATAGATGACGATGGAAGCGTCAGTGATTTTACACAAGCAACTAGGCATGGACCCAAGCCAATTGTTTGTAAAGGCTTATATTCTCAGCAAGTTAGTTATGCAATTGATTATATTCGTAGGCATGTAGATTTAGAAACTGAATCCGTAGCATTTCTAAAACCTAAAGGCGGGGCTTGGTTCAACGAAATAAAAAAACAGTTAACAAATAGCAGACTCTCTTACATAACAATCACAAAGAATAAAGTATGGCCCAGGGGATCAGAAAACATTGCTCTATCAACAATGAATTCGGCTAAGGGCCTTGAATTTGATCACGTTATTATATTAGGTTTGAGCAATACTAATATGCAACACCTCGACGATGAAAATGATGATAAGTTGCAACAATTAAAACGTCTATTAGCAATGGCTATCAGTCGAGCAAGAGAGTCCGTTGTTATAGGATACAAAGAATCCGAAAAATCAGATTTAGTAAATTATTTCACAAATGGAACCTTTGACGAGGTAAATTTATAAATGACAATTAAACAATTTATTAAAGATAATGGCATAAAAGAAATTCTGCATTTTACATCAGAAAAAGGGCTTACAGGTTGTGCAGGCTCAAGAACTGTATTATCACGGAAAGCATTGGATACAGATCAATACTTGAGTTATATTGCGTCTCCTGTAGCAAGTGAACGCCAAGAGGCACAAGAAGTATTTAATAAAGATAAAGACTGGTTAGATTATATAAATCTTTCCATTAGTGAAATTAACACTAGATATTTCAATGCAGCAAAGCGCTGGTTTAGTGGTTCAAATAATAAATGGTGGTGTATAATGTCTTTCAATCCTATTATATTAACCCATCTAGGTGTATATTTTACAACTACAAACAACATTTATACTTCGGTGATTAGAACACCAGACTTAGCTGGGTTACAAGCAATGTTTGATGAAACAATTATAAGATGGATAGGTAATAATATTTCCCGAAATGAAAGAGCTAATCATTTAACTACCTGTGAACAAGCTGAAGTCTTATATCCAAACCCACTTGATATGAATTTTCTAAGGTGCGTCTATGTTCAAAATGAAGAACATGCTGCGTCGATACATGGAACACTTAGGACCTTTGGTTTTGACCGGGTAAATGTTATTATTTGTCCAGAAAAGTTTTCCGGTGTGCCTAACACACTCTAAGAGGGTAAAATGAACTCACTCAGAGAAAAAAAAGTCATAAATTCTGCACTGTGGGCTGCCGCTGGTGATTCTATTGGGTGGATATCAGAGCTTGCTGATGATGAGGGATTAAAACGGAGAATCTCTGACAATTATCTGCAAAAGCCAGTAAACTGGAGTAGAAAAATCGGCGGATATTCAGGAGCTAATGTTAATTTGCCAGCTGGTACATATTCTGATGATACTCAGCTGAGATTGGCTATTTCAAGATGCATAAGGGGAAATGGCGAATTTGATATTGAATCATTCGCTAAGATTGAACTTCCTGTATGGTTATCTTATGCATTAGGTGCGGGAAGGGCAACTAAAGCTGCAGCTACTAACCTTATGCGAAAAGATACCAATTGGTTTTCAAATTTTTATAAAAATAATTACATTGAGTATACAAATTCAGGGGGGAATGGAACAGCCATGAGGATACAACCTCATGTTTGGAGCTGTAAAAATTTAATCGAAAGAAAATATGAAGTTTCTGTCATTAAAGATTCTCTGGTCACTCACGGGCATTTATTATCCGTATGTGGGGCAATACTACATGCAGATACATTACAATATGCATTACTAAATGGAAAGCCAGCGAGTCCTGTAGAACTCGAGAAAATAATAGATAACTTCTCAGCCATACCAGACATTATAAATAGTGTCTATGAGTTGAAGAATTTCTGGTTGCCAAACTGGGAAAACATTAGCAGAAAGAATTTATATGATGAAGTAGAGCGAATTCGTAGGGAATCCAAAGAGTACTTATCAAATGCTGTAAATGCCTTAAAGAAAACAAGCAAACCATCTGAAAATTATCAGGCTGTAATTGTTGCTCTAAAATGTGATAAAAATGAGAGAAGAGGGACTGCCACTAATACTGCTATTGCTAGCAGTTTGCTATGCCATTTATTTAAGGACTGTTCTCCATACGAGGCCATTATTTCTTGTGTTAATTTTTTAGGTACTGATACTGATTCAATTGCAAGCATGGCAGGTGCAATATTAGGTTGCTACAACGATATTCCCCATTGGGATATACAAGATAGTGACTATATAATAAAAGAGTCTATTAGGTTAAATAAAATTTCCGAAGGGAACATTGCGACAAGTTTCATTTATCCTAATATAAATAAATGGCAGCCGCCACAAACACAAAGCGACACCTTAGTAAGAAACTATGAAGGCAATTATTATGTCATAGGGCTTGGCACTGTTAATCCTATTGATAATAATATCTCGAAAACGAAAACACATTCATGGCAGTGGATGAAATTTGACTTTGGACAGTCAATTTTAATTAAGAGTAAAACTGGCAAGGTTAAAACTGTTGAGATTACACAGCTTCGTTCTATAGACGTCACGCAACCCGATGAGCCTGCAAGAAAGGAAAATTCAGTGCAACACACATATAGACCTGAGCAAAATAGTTTTAATTATGATAGTAATGAAAGTAATGACTTGGACATTGATGAGATAACAACATTTTTAATCAAAAATGGTTTTAACGAACAACAACTTGGTCGTTTCTTGATAGAATTTGCAGACAAAAAAGGGCTTGAATCTTGTATAGCATATGCAGCTATTATTGGTAAGGCATTCATATCAAGAAAGAAAAAGCAATAACAGAAAGAAATTAAGTCCTCTTGCTTTGACTTTGTGTAATCGTACACAAGCCCAAACACTATTCACTGATTTTTTTGCCTAACAAAGATTTAACTCTTCAACATCTTTTTACTAATCTGAAGCTAGAAAGCGTTAGAGAAGAAACTCTAACGCATTTCTGTCCAAAAGTGAGTTAGCGTAACATAGGAATAATCGCCTAAGACTCAAGGTTGCTTCGCTCATATTCCAATGACTAAAGCAGCGACCGTGTGTGCTCCATACAACTTATTCGCCCTCAATATTCTGGTAATACACCTGCTTAATATAACGTCCGCGCCCGTCACCATGCCCTAAATCCATTGAGACCAGTGCCAGCGCTTCCCGCTCGCTGAATCCTTGCACTATATAATGCTCCCCGGATTGCTGAACAAAATGGTAACGCATACTGTGCGGGGCATTCTTACCCGTCAATCCTGAGCTTCTGACAATATAGCGGTAACGGTCGATGGCCTGCGTGATCGTCGGCTTATCAATCAGTTTACCACTGCGCCCGGCCTGCTCGCGTTCAGCATAAGCAATCGCGTGTTACAAGGCTTTTCCATCGCGCACTTCGGAGAAGGTTTCCACCGCAGCCGAGGCCACTTTAAAGAATGCGACTGCGGAGAGGATCAACCCGCCAATCACAATGCCATCCTGTGCATACCCTTTCACCTGCCCCATTAATCCGCCACGACCCCCACTTGTGGGCGGTTCAATCGAGGGCAAATCGGCCCAGGCAGACTCACAGGAAAGACCCAGCAGCAACAGAAAAGTGCTGACCCGGGTCATCAGATTTGTGCTGAACTGACGGCAGGCCGTAAAAATTCGTTTCATAGTGATTCAGTTCCTTTTTGTTATGTTCATTGATTCAACTGGCAAACATCCAGACAGCCACGACCAGCAATACTGCGGTTCGAAGAGCAAACTGGCTGAGGGTCTGATTACGCACTTTTTCATTCGCCCAGGCGGCCCACAGAAACAACGTGGCCAGGAAAAAGCCGACACACACCAGATATAAAAAAGTGACATCAAAGTGTCCTGAGGCCACTTCAAAGGCCTGGCGTTGTGCCAAGGTCATTGCGGATGTTCCTGACGGTAATCGCCGGAGAGGAGGACGGGAGCACGGGGCTGATCGCGGGAAGGCATCAGGTAGTGATCGATACCGGCTTTGATGGTGTTGAGATCCGTCCTGATACGGGAGTAATCAAACTCATAACGAGGCTGTATTGACGTGTCAGATTGCTTTTCGGCGATGCTGGCGCGCTCCAGTGCTATCAGTACCTGATCAATCAGACGCTTGGCACTAGCCAGCTCATCTTTCTCCGCCGCCTGAGCCAGCGGCATGCACAATACAGTCAATCCCAGCAGACAGGCCGCACCGGATATCGAAAAGCCACCACGCATAAAAACTCCCCTCATCATAGACGCCGGATACGAGGATGCGGAGTTTTTTGCCACCAGTCAGCAATAAACTCTTTATGCTTGGGTGAAAATTAGATAAATAGTCTGATTAATTTATTCAGCCAACACTGAGCCATGAAGGAAGCAATATGCTGCGGATTGATTTACACGTCCCTGATGATGAGTATGAGACAGTGAGAAAGCTGGGCGCACACTGGGATGCGACCGCCCAAATCTGGTATATCGATGGCAGTTTTGACCCGGAACCGTTTATGCAGTGGCTGCCGTTTTACAATGTGCATGCGGAATATTGGTATCTCGCCCAAACCCGGATACCCTGTCCGCACTGTCATGAACCCACCACCGTCACTGCCTTTATGTTACCTGCCGGACATCAATTACTGGAAGCAGATAAGGATGAGGAACCCGACACGGAAGTGGACTACACCGAACAGGACAGCCCGGCATTTGTGTTTTATATCGTCGATATCCCGTCTATCGTGCGTAATGTGCTACCCGGTTTTCACCACACCCTGCGCAAAGCCATCAGCCAACAGTTACACCGACAGCACTGGATAAACCACTGCGAACACTGTCATGCACAGCAGGACGATACCGAACTGTTTACCGAAGTCGGTGGCGCGTTTTTTCCGGCCTCCAAAGAACAGGCCGCGACTATTCAGCTGCACCGAATCGATCAGCCATTCGTAGTGTATTGTGAAGATACTTCGCACGAACATTACTGTTTCGATCCAAAGGGAAGCAACCGGGCTTGTCAGGCCTGTGACTGGTTTGAATCCATGACACAGGTCGTAAATGTGCCTTCAAAATATCAGCATTAACCGGAAAAACTGACGCGCCGCCAAGCGGCTTGTCTACTGAATGATAGAGTACAAAACAAAAACCTTTGTACTCTATCACTCAGCGCCCAAAAAATATTTCTTAAACATTGAGTTTCCGACAATATCGTTGTAAGTCCCATTATTCCAACTCATCTATCAATTCGATAAAAATTAAAAATACAAACAGTAATATCAACTTGAAATATAAAGGGTATAGATTATGAAATATGTTCATATAACAAATGATAAATATAAAATGAAATATTAAACAGAGGAAAGATATGAGATATTTACAATGACCTTAACATAGCAAACATATCGAGGATAATAATATGAAAAATCATATGACAGATCTCTTAGAAATGCACGTCAAGGCAAATTTATCATTAGTTGCCAATAGCAATGATATGATATCAGTTACAAATATTCGTATCGTCACAGGACAAGATGGAGTTAAATATATATTAGCTGACGTACAAAATAATACAGATCAAAAACTAGATTACGTATTTGTCCATTTCAAACTTTATCTCGGAGACGTCTTATCTGGTATCTCTATCTCTTATGTAACAAATTTTAGTCCGAAGGGAAGATGGAAAATAGATTCAGCAATAGAGCCTTCTATAAAATTTGACTCTGTTAAACTCGGAGCAATAAACATTTATACTCAATAAAATTGAATATGTATGGATTTGGTTATTTATTACATATTCATAATAATTCAAAACTGAAAAATAGCATTTTAAATGAAATAAATGTATTAATACTTATCACTGACACACCGCTCACGCGGCTTGTCTACTAACAACCGAAGGCAAAATAAAAACCTGTTTTGCCTTCCATCATGCAGCGCGTCGAGTAGCGAGCACGTATTACTACGCACCCGCCCTCTAAGAACCGTACGAGCGACTTTCACCGCATACGGCTCAAGCCTTTATAAACCTGCTTAGC
>NZ_NKHQ01000057.1:0-7627 GCF_014467265.1 Xenorhabdus sp. TS4
TTATCCTCTACCCAACAAAACACCCAAATGATAAAATCTTGTTGTGACATAGCCTTTTGTTCCTTTATTTCTCTTTGTTTGTCAACTTAAAGTTATAAAGGAGCGGCTATGTCATTTCAACTCACCATAAAAGTCGAGCATCGCGTTAAAAGAATAAATTATTATCTTTAATACTACGCTAATTAAATTAAAAATGCTGAACTGTAATTATCTCAAAATTTGCTCTATCTCATAAAAATCGATTCCAAAACATTCAATATACGTTGATACACTCAACGTATCAGAGATACATAATCCTCAGTAAAAGGTCATGATACCAATTTATTGGTATCATGACCTTTTCTTCATCTATAATGCCCCTTTTTGCGAGATAACATACATGGCTACAGTGGAAGTAAAATGTCGATTTTGTCACCAAACCAAGGACGTTAAAAAACACGGTATTGGCAAAGGTGGTCACCAACGTTATCGTTGTTTATCCTGTCATCGTACTTTCCAGCTCGATTATGCTTATCGAGCCTGTCAAGCCGGAATAAAAAAACAAGTCGTTGATCTTGCTATGAACAATGCCGGTATCCGTGATACTGCCAGAGCCCTGCATATTAGCATTAATGCTGTCGTGCGCGTTTTAAAAAACGCCAGCCACGATGTGTAACGACCTTACCAATGGGTGAAGTTGAAATTGAGTTTATCTGTGAAGTTGACGAAATGTGGTCATTCGTCGGGAATAAAAAGTGCCAACGTTGGTTATGGTATGCTTGGGAGCCTCGCCTAAAACGTATCATTGCACAGGCTTTTGGTAGACGAAACAAGAAAACGCTGAAAAAGTTATTGAAAAAACTGTCTAAATTCAAGATAGCCTTTTGGTGTACTGATAATTACCGTGCCGATAATTTACTGCCTTCAGCCAACCATCTGGTTGGAAAATATTTTACTCAACGTATTGAACGCGAAAACTTAACCTGACGTAACCGAATAAAGCGCCTGAACCGTAAAACACTCGGTTATTCAAAATCACCTGAAATGCATGACAAAATCATCGGCACTTTCATTGAACGTGAATATTATGTTTGAGGGCGATCAATGCTTTGAATACATGACCCACAAATTTCCAGTATATTGATAATCATCACATTAAATCATATTGATTTAACCTATTAATTTATATGTAAAACTATAATTTTAGGAAAAAATTTTCTCTAAATTAACCAAATTTAGTTACTTTTTGGAAAATTTTTTTATCTCTCTATGCCATATTCTTTTTCAATAGTGTGATATTTTCCCTAAAAATATATTGATAACTAATGTATAGGATTACAAAAATGATAAAAAATATAGCGACTACGTTAATCCACGGTGGAAAACAGCAGGACAAAGAAAACCATGCTATTTTCCCCCCCATTACAACAGCCAGTACTTTTGTACAGAAAGATTTATCTGAGCATGGTGAATACTGCTATTCCCGTTGCAGTAACCCAACACGCTATGCCTACGAAACATTATTAGCCGAAATAGAAGGTGGTATTTATGCAACTGCAACCGCCTCTGGTGTAGCAGCCGCTGCTTTAGTCTTAAACTTGTTACCTAAAGAATCCCACATTATTGCTATGAAGGGAGTTTATGGCGGCACATTTCGTTTATTTGAACGGGTAGCAATTGAAAATAATGGTCATCAATTTGACTATGTCGACTTAAATAATCTCACTGAAGTTGAAGCTAAAATAAAAGATAATACTCGATTAATTTGGATAGAAAGCCCAACGAATCCATTATTAGAATTAGTTGATATTAAACGTATTTGTGCATTCGCGAAAAATTACAATATCTTAACTTGTGTTGATAATACATTTGCAACCGCATGGAATCAAAAACCCCTCGAATTGGGGGCAGATGTTGTGATGTTATCTACCAGTAAATATATCGGTGGTCATTCGGATCTTATTGGCGGAGCGGTTATTACCCATCGGAATGATTTAGCCAATAAGCTAGATTTCCTAAAAACGACCATGGGTGCTATTGCATCTCCCTTTGATGCCTATTTAGCACTACGTGGATTAAAGACATTAGCGTTAAGAATGTCAGCACAATGCGCTAATGCACTTGAAATTGCCAATTTTCTTCAATCTCATCCAAGCATTGAACAAGTCTATTATCCCGGTTTGCCCACTCACCCACACTATTCCATTTGCCAGCAGCAAATGCGCGCAGGTGGTGCCGTCGTTACGATTAAATTAAAAGGCACTCTGGAGCACACAAAGAGATTTTTAAGCAAATTACGCTATTTTGTTTTAGCAGAATCTCTCGGTGGTGTAGAAAGTATGGTTAACCATTCTGCAACTATGTCACATGGCTCAATGACAAAAGAAGAGCGTGAGGAGATCGGAATTTATGATACTGTATTACGCTTATCAGTAGGGATTGAAGATATTCGCGATTTATTAGCTGACCTTGAACAAGCATTAGAATAAATTTACTTGATATAAAAAATAACAAAAAAATAAGGTGAATAAAAAATGAATGATTACGGTATTTGGACCATCATTACCCCTGTTGTTACAATTATTTTAGCTATATTTACACGCCAGGTTATTTTATCACTACTACTCGGTATATTAGTTGGTTTTACTGTCATTAATAACCATAATGTTATTTTAGGTATACAAGGAACTATTGAAGGTATTATTGATACCTTTTCCTCTTCAGGCAATACAAAAACCATCATTTTTATGTTGATGATTGGTGGCATAATGCGGCTTGTGGTTGTTACAGGGGGCGTGCGATCTTTAGTTCGTTTACTCACGGACAAGACACAACTGATTGAAAATAAAAAAGCTGTTCAGTTTTTGGCAATGATCATTACATCATTAATTTTTATTGAAAGCTCAATTAACCAATTAATTGCTGGAGCATCAACCAAGAAATTAGCCAAAAATTACGGTATCCCACCAGAAAAAATGTCTTACATTATCCAGACATCCTGTGTTTCTGTCTGTTCTTCTGCCATGATTAATGGTTGGGGTGCCGCAATGATGGGGGTCATCGGTGTACAGATTTCCAGGGGATTAATCAGCGGTGAGCCATTTGATATCCTGGCGGGTTCTATGGTTTATAATATTATGGCTTGGTTATCGCTGGCTTCTGTCTTATTTTATATTTTCTCTAATGTTTCTTGGGGGCCAATGAAAACCGCAGAAATGCGAGCCTTACATGAACATTTAAATAGTGATATTGAAGACAAACACAGTGAAGATAGTGATGATGTTATTGAACACCCCAACTGCCATACTTCATTAAACTTTTTTATTCCTATTTTATCGACGGTATTAATGCTCCCTATTGCCCTCTATATCACAGGTGATGGTGATTTTAGTAAGGGCAGCGGTTCAACCTCTATCTATTGGAGTGTTATGTTTGGAACCACTGTCTCTTTTTTCTGGTTCTTATTACGCCGCGTTTTAACCATCGAAACCTTTTTTAAAGAGCTTTATATTGGTTATGCCAGCATGATAAAAATAAGCTCTGTCATGGTATTGGCATTCTTAATGGGTAACGTTTCCGCTGATTTAAATACCGGTGCCTATATTGCACAAATGACTTCTGGTATCATTCCGGCAGGTTTTTCCATCGGTTTTATTTTCCTGATGAGTTCCATCATGTCATTAGCAACGGGCACCTCATGGGGGACATTTGCAATTATGATCCCTATTGGGGTACAGCTAGGTATTTCAGTGGGTATGCCTCCTGAATATATGATTGGTGCCGCAATTGCCGGTTCTATTTTTGGTGATATGACATCGCCAATTTCCAGCGATGCTATCGTTGCATCAATGGCAACAGATTGTGACCATATTGAACATATTCGGACTCAAATGCCATATGCATTGGTTACTGCAAGTTTCGCTCTCGTCATTTATTTCTATTTAGGCCTTACTTATTAACTGGCAACCCGCTGAGGATAATATGTCTTTAAAAGAAAATTTAGCAAAATTTGCCCATGTTGATTTACTAAAAACGGCAACTATGATGGATAAATTGGAAAATTTATCCCACTATTTAGGGCGCGATGTTTATATTAAGAGAGATGATTTAACTCCCTTAGCGATGGGTGGAAATAAATTACGTAAATTGGAATACCTTATTGCTGACGCCTTACAAAAAAAGGCTAAAGTTATTGTTACCGCTGGAGCAATTCAATCAAATCATGTACGGCAAACAGCGGCTATTGCGGCGCAATATGGTCTAAAATGCGTCGCTTTATTAGAAAATCCCATTCAAAACTATGATAGCAATTTTCTCAATAATGGTAATAAACTGCTGACGGAATTATTCAACGCTCAATGTGTCATGTGTGATGAATTGACCGATCCAAATAGGCAAATGGAAGAATTGATTGATCAACTCAATCTCGAAGATGCTTATATTGTACCTGTCGGCGGTTCCAATGCCCTTGGTTCATTGGGTTATGTGCGTTGCGCATTAGAAATTGCCGAGCAGCGACCGAAAAATGTGGAGTTTGCTGCTGTGATTGTTGCCTCTGGAAGCGCAGGCACACATGCAGGGTTGGCTATCGGGTTACATTCTGTACTACCTCAAACACCGGTTATTGGCGTTACCGTCTCACGTGTTACAACTGAGCAAGCACCGAAAGTGAGTCAATTGCAGCATGAAATCAGCTCGCTCTTAGGACAAACAACCTGTCCAGATGTTCTTTTGTGGGATAATTATTTCGCTCCCATGTATGGTATGCCAAATAAACAAGGGTTAGATGCCATTACACTATTAGCGCAGAAAGAGAGTATTTTATTAGATCCCGTCTATACCGGAAAAGCGATGGCTGGGTTAATTGATAATGTGCTGAACAATACCATTGAAAGTCAAAAGCCATTGCTTTTTGTGCATACAGGCGGTGCTCCTGCATTATTTTCTTATTCTGGAATAGAGTTATCAACCAATTGATTTATAATCATAAATATTTAAAACCATTCTGATTATGAAATATAAAAAGGAGTCCTGAGTATATATTCACCTTACTCCAATATACAGGTTTTAAGATTTGAAAATTGCCATTAATCGAATAAGTTAGCTTTTACAGAAAAAACAGCTATCTTTTTAGCTGTTTTTTCTGAATTTAGTTAGATATTTTGCCCTCACTTGGCAAAATCATCGCCGACTACTCATCACTAACTTAAACGCAAACAGCAAAAATAATCCGCCTGTCGCGCGGTTCATCCATTTAATGACATTTTCACGGCGTAATAGATGGGACAGCGGGCGTGTGGCATAAATCAATAACAGTGACCACAATGTGCCAAGCAAGACATGAATTGCCACTAAACTAAATGTCCATAAAGTGGGTGAATGCCCTTGAGGAATAAATTGCGGCAAGAAAGAAATATAAAACACGCCCATTTTCGGGTTCAGTACATTTCCTAACATTCCTTTGATAAACCAATTCTGGCCCTTAACAGAAGAAGATACCTCTCTTCCAAGATCCTTTTGGGGATGCCAGATCATTTGAATGCCCAACCAGCATAAATACAATGCGCCACACCATTTTAAGATGTTGAACGCCAGCTCTGATACAGCAATCAATGTACCAAGGCCAAATGCCACCATTGCACCCCAAATAAAACATCCCGTATTAATACCAAGGGCGGCCTGAAAAGCTTTTTTACTCCCTTCCACCGTTGCAGTTCGTAGAACCAGCGCAGTATCCAGGACAGGGGTCAATGTAAGTAATGTCGCCGCCACAGTAAATGCAAGCAGGGAATCCATAATGGTCATATCTATCTCCGAATACAAAAACAAGGGTAAAATGAGATTACTGAAAATACTAAATTACTTATCTTTACGCTGATCACATTCTGCCTCATTCTCTGCCCGTTTAATTCGTAGCAGATCATTAAATTTCATTGTTAATCGAGTAGTTAAAATTAAATTTTACCGGCACTTTAACATGTGCTTAAGGTTGACATATGCTAGCTGGTTTTAGAGGTGAATTATGGAAAGAGTTGTAAAAATTTTCAAAAATGGACGTAATCAAGCCATTCGGTTAACTGTCATGTTTGAATTTGATACTGATAGAGTTTATATCCGCCAGGATAAAAATGGGGATATTATTTTGTCGAAAAAAAAATCTAAACATGATGACTGGGATTTATTTTTCAATATGTTAAATAATCTTTCTATTCCAAATGATTTTTTAGATGTCAATGATCGGAATCAGGACATAACTAAACGCGATCCATTTGAAGGAATTCTTTAATATATATGCTGGACACAAACACAGTCAGTGATATTTTTCGAAAAAATACAGCAGTAATCACCAAATTACGCACAATACCACCCTCAAGAATATGCATATCTAGTATTACTGAGGCTGAATTGCACTATGGAATAGTGAAACGGCAAAACAAGGAACTCCAAAATATTGTCAACAGTTGGAAACGGTGATTAAAGTCTGCCGTGAATCCAGCAGCTTATCGGAAGCAGGTCGCAAACTATTTGCTGTTTCCCGTCAACAGAAAAAACAGACAGGAGAACAACAACATGGAACTGAAATTTCTAGGCACCAGCGCCGGCATTCCCACAAAAGAGCGCAATGTCACCAGCCTGATCCTCGATTTACAGGGCACCCGCAACGCGCTGTGGATGTTTGATTGCGGTGAGGGAACCCAGCACCAGATCCTTCATTCTCCCATCAAGGTAGCTAAACTGGAGAAAATCTTTATCACTCATTTGCATGGTGATCATATCTTCGGCTTGCCCGGATTATTGTGCAGCCGCTCGATGGGAGGGTCTAGCGATCCCCTCACCTTATATGGGCCAACGGGGATACGTCAGTTTGTGGAAACCACATTGCAATTGAGCAGTTCTTTCCTGACCTATCCATTGGAAATTATCGAAGTCCAGCCCGGACAACTGTTTGATGATGGCGAACTCAAGGTCACGGCTTATGCCTTGAACCATCGCGTAGAATGCTATGGCTACCGTATTGAAGAACACGACAAACCCGGCGCACTTGATGCGGAAAAATTAAATCAGGATAGCATTCCCCGTGGCCCTTGGATGCAGGCTTTAAAGCAGGGCGGCACAATAACACTGGAAGATGGCCGCACAATTTGCGGCAAAGATTATTTAGGTACACCGATTCGTGGCAAGTCATTGGCTATTTTCGGGGATACTGAACCGACACCCGAAGCACTGAAACTGGCTGCCAATGTTGATGTGATGGTGCATGAAATCACGCTGGAAGATGCATTTGCCACAAAAGCCAACGAGTGTGGGCATTCCACCACTAAACAAGCCGCAACATTGGCACGCGATGCCAAGGTCAAACACTTTATCGCTACGCACATTAGCGGACGCTATGGAATTAAGGATTGCCCGCGATTATTGGCGGAATGTCGGGAAGTATTTCCAAATACTGATTTGGCCGCAGATTTTGCCGCATTTATTGTTAAATAACTGTATAAATATCAGTATAAATTCTGGTGGGAAAATAACGCGATGCTCGACTTTAACATCTTATAACGTTGGCTTGTTGAAGCCAGTCGCGTTGACTTTTACCTTGTTTAAAATTGGCAAAAATACCCAACGTGTGAGAAAGAAGTTTTCTAGCAATTCG
>NZ_NKHQ01000058.1:0-8841 GCF_014467265.1 Xenorhabdus sp. TS4
GAATATTGTTTAGTCCGGTTAACACGCGGATCAGTGAGGTGTCCAAAAGCATTGCTGAGGGTTGTGGCTTGCATGGCAGTTTCTAGGATTATCATTGATAAGGTGCTAATGATAAATTACAAACGGCGATTATTCCTATTTCTCTGTACTGAATATACTCCGCTAATCATATTGAGCAATTTAGACCCGTTTGCCCTGCGCCCGTGTGGAGAGTCCCTATCAAGCCTTTGGTAGGCTAAATCATGACTAACCCGAAATTATCGGGGCAGTTCTTATCAATTTGCACACCGATATCGCCGGTACGCAAATCTAAATCTGCATATCGATATTTCCATATTCAAATTATATCCATCATCTATCTCAGGATAGCTGATTATCTATTTGTTTAACTAAACAAATATTAAACAGGTTAATGAAATTTTTAGGCATTGAGAGTGAACGCGCTGAGAGGTTAATTCAGGCGCCGGAGCGGAAAGGCAAAATAAATAAAAACCTCGAAGGGCGCAACCAACGAGGCTTCTGAAATGCAACTTGAACGGGGAATTTAACGGCTCCCAAAAAACAACATTTCACGAGGTAATTATGTATCACAAATCATCAAAAATCAATGATAGGGAGGTCGTATGAATACAGCGGAGGTTTTTGATTTCAATACGGCTAAAAAAATCAGGAGCAACAGGGTGGAGAACCAGAAATCTGGTTTTATCCCGTTGTACCGGAGCATCAGAAATAAACCGTGGGCTAAAGACGTTTTTCTCAGAACGCTGTGGGAAAATTTGCTTATGGATGCAGCCAGACAACCTTATACCGCTAATTTCAAAGGGAAGATATGGCACTTACAACCCGGGCAATTAGTCGTAACAGCGGCTGATCTGGGGCTATCTCTGTGTGACCGCAACGGGAAGCCAACCAGTCGTGATGCAGTAGAACGGATGCTGGCATTTTTTGTTAAGGAAGGGATGATTTCCATCGAAGGAGAGAAGCGAAAAGGCAGAGTGATCACCATCACAAACTATAGTGATTATGCTGAAAAAATAGACAATTCACCCGCACATAAAGCCGCACATAGAGGCGCACATGACGAGACCAGCAATGACGCGGCCTCAGACACTATATCCGAGAAGGCATCATCAACGACCGGGAAAAACTGATATATTTGCAGGAATATGTTAAGGCTGAATGCAGAGGAAACAATGGAAAACCAACACCGTAAAATCACTGGCTACCGTGAATTAACCCAAGATGAAATTGATTGCATGAACAAGATTAAGGCGCTTGGGGAGGATCTGGGTACGCTTTATGACTATCTTGTCATCACAAATACACAAACGGGCAATCACCAAATTGACATGCGTTGGCTGAACGAAGGCCGCACTGATCTACAAAAAGGGATTATGTGCTGGGTTCGTGCAGTGGCTCAACCAACGACATTTTGATTGGTTGCCCCCCAGATCAAATGATACTGGGGTGGCAGGAGTAGGTTAGGACGCAGTGTCGGTGAGTGATGAGAGGACGGCAAAAGTGTTACCGTCCTACTCAATATAATTATAAACACAATACGTAATTCCATACCCCCGGGTGCACCTTTATGCATTGAGCTAAGCAGCTACCCCAGGCTGAGCTGGCCGGAGGAAACATCGAGCAAGTCATAGCATAGATTTGCGTTGAGGTTAAAAGAGTCGTACCTGCTAACAGGCAAAGAAGAATGAACTTTTTCATTTTACTCACCCCATTTCACTGACAACAACAAAGACCAATTAACCCATTAAACCTATTTTCACCCAACAACAAGCGAATAATGCTTAACAATTAGTTACCCTCTGAAACTAAAGTCAATATTTCTTTGCCCATTCCCTGAGTGGTTAAAGGAATATTGATAACCCATGCTGCCACCCGTTCCCATCGCGTACCCAACGCACACGGGATGGTGGCATTTCTGTTTTCACTGCGCACCGCAGCGCCAATCTAAACATCGAGCCTTTATTTAGGAATGAGCCTTTGAGGGATCAGCTAAAACTGATGCTACTCGATGGGCTGATTTCCTATGCGGCAAAGGTTCATTACCTAAGTAAGGATAAGCATCGTGAGTAACATTATTCATTTTGAATATGAAGGTCATCCTGTATTTTTTAATGAAGAAGGCTGGATTAATGCAACGGATATAGCTTCCAAATACGGGAAAAAGCCCGCCAAATGGAAAGAGCTTCCTAGTACCAAAAGTTACATAAAATCCCTCGCGAACGCCCTAAATATGGGCAATGTCCGAAAATCGGACTTTGGTCTGATAGTGACGAAAAGAGGTAATACCGCTCGCTTAAGCAAATCAAGATAAGTCATAATCGGCCTCAACTGATTGTTTGAGGCCGATTTTTATGTCTGAATTTTCTCGTGAACTCCAAGCTACTGCGGAATTTAATTACCCCGAATCTCTGGATGCCTTTAGCCAAAACATTCCGATGGCATGGGTGACTAAAGTGGTTAGAGAAACCGGCCGAGCCACGGTGCGAAAACGTCGATTTCCCGCCGAACAAGCCGTGTGGCTAGTGCTGGGCATTGGGCTCATGAGAAACCGTTCTATCAATGATGTGTGTGACAAATTAGACCTGGCTTTTCCTGACGCCAAGGGGGAACTGCCATCATTAGCGTCAAGCCGTATCTCAAAAGCCAGACACCGCATTGGTGTTGAACCCTTGCGGCTTCTTTTTCATACCACCGCCACCGAATGGGAAAAAGAGGACACAACGTATTCTGTGTGTGGCCTGAAAATTTTATGTGTGGATGGCACCCAGTTTAAGGTGCCTGAAACAGGCGATAACCAACAATTGGGTTATGCCTCCGGTAAAGCCACCTTTCCTTCCGTGTTAGCGCTGACGCTGATGTCCGCACGAACACACCTTATCTCTGATGTGGCGTTTGGCCCCATCACCCAAAGTGAAATGAGCTACGCCCAACAATTGGTTGGTTCTGCGCCCGAAAATACGCTGACGTTGTTTGACCGGGGTTTTCTCTCTGCGGAATTATTTCAATCGTGACGGGGAGCCGGCAAAAATACCCATTGGCTGACGCCGATAAAAAGCAAGATGCGTTATGACATTGTTGAGGAATACAGCCCTTATGATAAATTGATCGAGATGCCGGTTTCTCCCCAGGCCCAACAAGCCCATCCTCACCTTGGAAAAACCTGGCGGGCACGTCTTATCTTAATTCCGGATCCGAAAGGTGAAATTAAAGGGTTTATCACTTCAATGGAATGCCCGGTAACCTATCCGCTCAACGCTATCCTGGGTGTGTACTGGGAACGTTGGGAAATTGAAACCGGTTATGGTGAACTGAAACAAAGGCTACTCAATAACACCGCCATCCTGAGGAGCCAGACACGGGCCGGTATTTATCAGGAATTATGGGGCATCTTGATTGCCTATAACGTGGTTCGGCTGGAAATGAGCCGGATGGCAAAAGTCTATCGTGTTGAACCGCTTCGGATAAGCTTTATCAATGCGTTACGGCTGATACAGGATGAGTTTTTATGGTGTTCGGGACGTAGCCCCGGTACGATCCCACAAAAATTAAAAGCGCTCAGGGAGAATGGCAAGAGACTGATCTTACCGCCGAAGCGAAAACGCCCATCCGTCCCACGGCAAATACTCTGCAAACATCACGTTACCCTTATCAAAAGAGAACCGCTCACGCTTAAGTGAGCGGTATTACGAAAAGAGGTGGTTTTAATGCCGGGACATGGATTCATCCAAAGTTGGCCGTCTCTTTTGCTAGATGGTTATCTGATGATTTTGCGGTTTGGTGCGATTTGAAAATTGATGAACTAATTCGAAGTCATCAACCCACATTCACTGACCAGCGCATCAATGCCATCTTTCTTCTTGATAAACCCGCTACATGGGAAAAGCAGTTTCAGCAACCCTTTTATCAGGCACTCAGCCGTAGTCAGGGTTGCCCTACAACGGCCATGTCGGCGGTACTCCGTCACTGTTTGGGATGATCACATCCAAGTGGGTATATCAGGTTGTGCTGCCTGATTCGGTTTATGCTGAAGCAAAAGAAGCTACCAAAGGCAATGGAGAAAAGATTCACCAGTATCTTAAGCCAGAAACCCTGAAACTGGTCAAAAAACAACTGAAAGTGGTCACCGTACTGGCTAACGGCTGTGTGGACTACAAGGACTTTGAGGCACGTTGCGTTCAGTCATTTGGCAAGTCAGGCGAGCAAGGTATGTTAATCCTACCGGTAGAACGGGAATTCAGTTACTCAGCGGTCAGACATTGAGCCAAAGTGCTTTTTCACACTTTGGGATGAAAGCACGGGCAGGATTTGAAATCCGCCCCTTTGATGCGGTAAGCGATTGATATTATCGAGGTCCTCAGTTTGGTGTTGGGTTCGCCAATCTGACGGTTAGCGATGAAATCAATGAGTTACTGCACAAGGCATGGGCAAGTCAGTATTCAATTGAGAAGCCGAAGAGCAAGAGGGCTTGATGCAATTGCTCCGCAATTGTACCAGAGCAAATAGAACGAACATTAAACTGAATACAAAATTCTGCAAAGCATCCAATAAACGGGTGCTGGATAGAGTTTTATATAAGTTTTGGGTATTGGTGGTCTCGCCGGAATAGCGGGTTATATAAAACAGATCAGTTGAATATGCTGAATGAGGTAAAAAACGATGATGATACTTATCAAAGAAGATGGCAGCACATCTATAACGCCCTGTCGTATTTATCTATATCCATCTCACATCTCCCCGAAGTTAATCAGCCATCCCTTCGGTTGGTTGCTTTGGGCTGAGATGTAACCATAAACCAAATGAGAATATATGCTTATGTGTAGATCACATTGTGACTTGTAATTGCCCATTTTGCTTCATTTTGCATCATACTTTGATTAAGATTCATGTATCTGATTAAAGTGGGGGTTGTGATGAAAAGGTTGGCATGGGTGGTGTTACTATTACCAATGGTAGTTCAGACTAAACAGCCAGATAAAGATTTTATTATTGAAGCAATAAATGATGTCTGTTCTCAACATACCGATCCTGAATTTTGTCGATGGCAATTGGAAAACATTACTGCAATTTCAGGGATAATTTCATTGAGCTATGCTAGTTGCGTTCGTAATGATGAACATACAAAAGATTGCAGTAAAACAGTAGAGGCATTTAACTATATACAAGGTCAATATGATAAAAATATGACTGAAATGAAAAAGTAGTTACTTTCCCTCAAAATACCTTTTTGTTTTACTTTACGGTGGAAAAATGGAAATTTTATTGTTAGCGATAATTATCGGTTTAATTCCTGCCTTAATAGCACATAGTAAAGGTAGATCATTTGTTTTATGGTGGATTTATGGATTTTTGTTGTTCATTGTTGCGTTGGTGCATTCACTTCTGATAAGCAAAAATAATGCTGGCATAGAGCGAAAGCAAATGGAAGAAGGCCTTGTTAAATGCCCTTACTGTGCAGAAATGATTAAGGCGGAAGCGCTCAAATGCAAGCATTGCGGCAGTGATGTTCAGGAAAAAATAGAAGAAATAACTCTTAAGAAATTTAAGCCATCTAGTGTCCCTTCTGAGTTTTTTTATAAAAGAAGGAAGGATGGGATAGAGTTAATAGATGATAGGGTTAAAGAGCTATCAGAAACGTTGATAAAAGCAAACATAGACAAGGACACTCAAGAGATAGAGCGTCATTATCAATCGGAAATAGAGAGCCTTAATAAAGGGTTGCCCAAGGCAATTCAGAAACAATTTCAAGACAGGTATGTATACTGGCTTCACAACATTGATTTGGTCAAGGTAGGCCCTATTGTGGAAGCCGCAAAAAAAGTTGTTAACACAGAAGATCTTCTTATAAAGAAAAGAGACGGTTTCATGATAAATGATGATGGAGTGAAAAAGTTAGTCGAATCATTTTTCGTTCAATCACCGGATTCAACTAGCATCTATAGAGATTTTGAAGATGAAATTTCTACAATAAAACGTACTCTGCCTAGTGAAGTTCATGAGACATTTATCAGAAAAATAAAGTATTGGAATAATGAATTGGCAGATAATCGCAATAAATAACAGCCCCAATCAGGGGCTTTAAGCCGTCCTTGGTTTTATATGACTTTTGTAACCCTCTTCACACTTTCTGGATGTGCTGATCAAATAATCAGTAACACTTATCATTAGCTCAGTGGTTAAATATGAGAAATGTTTAATATTGGGTGATGTTATGGATAAGCGGGGTAAAATTATGTTTACCTATGTCTCATCGGATGCTGATGAAATGCTTGGTAAGCCAGCAAATTATCTGTTGATGGATAAAAAGTCACAACAAATTGATTTTTCTTGCATTGTTGGTGTTAATGTAGATCTGGATTGCAACTTTCATTCAAAGTCATTTATTTATCATGCGGACGGTAACCAGAAAGTAGATTTCATGGATGATGGCATAGCAGAGGCAGGCATAGATAACATGTCTGGAATATTTTTCTCTGAAAATAACGTTTCCTTTGTTCTTACTGAAAGATTTAAGAAAGTTACTTTTGATAAAAGTGGTCTATATCTAATTAAAGTGTGCCTGTACGACGGTCTTTTAGAAGATAAAAATAGCAATCATGAAATAATTGACGAAAAAGACGCATACTTTTATGTGGGAGAATTCCGTGAGGAATATTCTTATGAATAGTGATAAAGTTATTAATATAGACACTGCTAAAATTATCAAAGCAAGAAATCAATTCCAGTCTAAAAAAGTAACTTCCGAAAAATCGGTTAAACAAGGGGAGGAAGGTATGTCAGAAAACTTCACCAAGACTGAACTTGAAGCCCTATTAAAAGCCAACAAAGCCGAGGTTGATGTTGTCGCCGCGACCATGAAGAAAGATATGGCGGAGTGGAGAGAGCAGCAAAATACTCAACTTGCTAATATCAACTCTGCAATCCAATCTTTATCAGCGAAAGTTGACGGCAAGATTGATAGTGTTGAAGGCAAAATTGATGGTTTAAAATCAAGCATTTCCACGGACGACATCAATAGGGTTGGCTCTAGTAACAGTTATTATGTCTGCTGTAGTGCTTGCATCCAGTTGGATAATATCTAGTAAAGGCGCTACATCACAGCCCCAACCAACCGTAACCCAGAGCCAGCCAGTAGAGCCATCCCATAAATAGCCCCATAAGGAACTTTTACTATCCAAACCTTCTCGTCATACGCCATTGACTTATACGATAAGAGTGTTATTATCATTCTATACATACACCAATGGCGTACTGAAACATGATATTCATTGAGACCTCTATATTCACCGAAGACTGTAAAGAGCTGTTAAGTGATGATGAATATCGCGAGTTTCAGCAATATCTTGCAGACAATCCCGCTGCGGGTGATGTTATCCAGCACACTGGGGGCTTACGTAAAGTTAGATGGGCATCCAGAGGTAAAGGTAAGCGTGGCGGTGTACGCGTCATTTATTATCACAAGGTCGATGTCTCACATATAAGACTGCTGCTGATTTATAAAAAAGGCATTAAAGATGACCTTAGCGAGTCAGAAAAGAAAGTCTTGATAGCATTAAATGAGGGATGGTAACAATGGATAGCAAATTATTTTCCAGACTCACTGAAAGCATGACACAGATGAACGAAATCATGAATGGCGAACGTGCTGCTTCTCGTGAAACAACTATTGAGGCAGTGAAGGTAAAAAACATTCGTCAGACAACCGGCTTAAGCCAAGCGGGATTTGCTAAATTAATCTCTGTTAACGTTGGAACCCTTCGTAATTGGGAACAAGGAAGACGAGAACCAACAGGGCCAGCAAAAGCATTGTTAAAGGCGATAGAGAAAGATCCGCTTCATGTCTTAAAGGCGTTATCTATGTAGCTTACGAAGCCCCATCACGGGGCTTTTTTGTTGGTACCTACGAAAGTTTTGTAGGTCAGGTTTAATTCCGGTGAATCGACGGAATTGAATAAAATCAGTAGGTTGATAGATGCGCTCAAGTTTGAGCATATAGTACTGAGTGTAAATCTGCATATTTTCTTTCTTAACTACCGAGATCACGGCAGTTACCTTTGACCTAAGGCGGAATCCTGCCTTAGCCCTACCGCTAAATTTGTCGGTAGCTAAATAACCTGTTGATTATTATTAACATCTACCAATGGTGGAAGCCGAAAACAATACCTACGGGAATTTTTTGTTATAATGAGGAGGTAACGCATCAATCAATTTTTCAATAACTTGCGATTGCTGACTGATTTTCATAAACCTATCAGTTTCTGATAGTTTCAGCGATCCGTATAGTTCTACTATTTCTTTTTTTAGTTTGTTTATCTCTTCATTTTTTCGTCCACAGAATTAGCTTTTCTCATTAGCTCTGCAATGTAGTCATATATATCACCTTTGATATCACCTTTATTTTTATTGGCTGATGAAATAAGTGATTCTATCTGTTGATACCTTTCTAGCCGGAAAAGAATTTCTTGCTGCAAGCTCCTCACTGAGGATTGTGCTTTATCTTCTAGGTTGCTCCTCATTTCAGGTGGCATCCTTAGCGGGTATGGCGCTATGCGTGACATGATATTGATTCACCCTAAAGAGGGTAAATACCAAACGCTAACTTGACAAGGAAATCCATAGGATCCGCAGGGCAAACGGGTCTAAATTGCTCAATATGATTAGCGGAGTATATTCAGTACAGAGAAATAGGAATAATCGCCGTTTGTGATTTATCATTAGCACCTCATCAATGATAATCCTAGAAACTGCCATGCAAGCCACAACCCTCAGCAATGCTTTTGGACACCTCACTGATCCGCGTGTTAACCGGACTAAACAATATTC
>NZ_NKHQ01000059.1:0-8685 GCF_014467265.1 Xenorhabdus sp. TS4
AATTATCTTGTTCATAGGCCATCAGTGATAATGGATAATCGGTTTTTTCGATGGCCTGGCGGAATATCAGGGTGTTTTCAATCCCTGCCTTATTTTCGCCTGCCACAGGGACGGGGTAATTTTCAAAGACAAACAGGCTATGGAATAACCGTTCCCCGTTGGATTGCAAACTGGCCAGTGAGACGGCACTGTAGCTGTTGAGTGCGGCGATATCTTTCTGTATATCGTGCAAGACACTAATCACCCTGTTGGTTTTATGCCACTGCACTATTAATGGCAAGGTATTAATATACAGGCCGACACTGGATTCAATACCGTCCACCGGTATGTCGCGTCCGGAGACGGTGGTGCCGACAATAGTCTGTTCATCTCCGGTATAACTGTGCAGTAATTTATGCCAGGCAAATTGCAGTACCACATTCAGGGTAATGCCTTGTTCACGACACATTTTCTTAAGCTGCTGATATACGTTTTCTTGGATGGCAATAGCTTGCCTCGCTGGTTTTTTAATCGCCCTTATTCGGGATAAATCAACGTAATGGCTTAATAGAGCAGAAAGATTGTTGGCTCCCTGAAATTGTGTTTTTCGCTCCGCCCAATAAGCCTCAAATTCTGCTTTGTGCTCCAGATAATATTGCTGAGTTGCCAGATAAGTTTTATCTGCCACGATTTGGGGAACTCGGTTTTGCGCGAGTTCGTTGTAATATTCATGCACAGTTTGCAATAAAATCGGGTTACTCCAGCCGTCAGTAATACTGTGGTGTTGCGTGATCAGCACCGTTACTTGGTGTTCACTCTGTTGAATTAAGGTAAAGCGGATTAATCCGGGCTGACTTAAATCAAAGGGCAGCGTACGATCATGTTGTTGGATCGCTTCAATCGCCCTGGCTTTCTCTTCTGGTAGTAACTGACTGATATCCTTGAAGGTGAAATTTGCCAAATCAAGACTTGCCCCTTCAGTCACAATCTGCAAAGCCTCTTCTTCCCAGTTAAACGCTGTTCTGAGGATGGGAAAGCGTAGTGAAGTTAGAATCCAGGCCTGTTGGTAGGCGACAAGGTCGAGTTGAGTGTGATAATCCAACAGTAATTGCACGCGATAGGCATCATCCTGTGGTTGAGCCAGATGATGATAAATAAATCCCTGCTGCAAACTGGTGGCGGGGTATAGTGCTTCAATCTGATATATCTGTTGAAGATGACACAAAAGTTTGATTGAGATCCCTTCAATACCGTAGTCACTGGGAGTTTTTATTCCACCCAATTGAGCCTGTTTTTGACCTGCGGTGATAACAGAATGGAGTGCCTGCTCAAATGCTGTGATAAATGCTTGCGTCTGAGTTTGTGATAAGTGCGAACTGATACTAAATTGCAGCCTGCCCGCTTGAATCAAGCCATTAATATTCAGTAACAAATGACTATGGTTATCATCTGCCACTACGGTTCCACAGTCGTCGCTGATCAGTGACCAGTTTTGCTCAGTTTCTGCGTCTAACTGACCGAGATAGTTGAAGCCAATCGTCGGTAAATCCCCCGACAAATATCCTGCCTGACGTAATGCCCCGTAACCGATACCTTTATTCGGTATGGCACGCAACATCTCTTTAGTATGAATGATCGTCTCCGCAATATCGTTCTGCATCACCAGACGAACAGGATAGATAGTCGTAAACCAACCGACGGTTTCTGAAACATCCAGTGTATTATCAATGGCTTCTCGTCCATGACCTTCAAGCATAATGTGGTTAACTGGATGTGAGAAAATGGTCTGTAATGCCAATGTGAGGGCGCTAAGCAGTATATCGTTAATTTCGGTATGGTAACCGGCATTGGCTTCACGCAGCAGAATGTCGGTCAATTCAGCGGAAACACCTAACATGTGTTGACTCATTTCATGCGAAGCAGAATAGACATGGTTTTCAGCCATCACTTGCTGCCAATAGAGAACTTCCTGCTGATGGTGCTCTGCATAGCGATGTACGGCATTAACCCATTGCCGATAGCTACTGGTTTTTGCCGGCAGCGTTTCGCCTTGCAGCAATCTGCGCATATCTTCAGCGATAATTCGCCACGACACGACGTCAATAATCAGGTGGTGAAATGCGAAGAATAATCGGGCGCTGCCATCGGTATATCCGGTCAGATGGGCGGTTTGCCATAAAGGACCAGTACAATAATTAAAGCTACTCTGCCATTGGGTCAGTTGCTGGTGATTTAACTCACTGAAATCACAATGCAGTAATGTGGGCAGCCAGGGGGGCATTTCTGTAGGATAACACTGGCGATAACCCTGTTTTGTGTCAACAAAATGGGCGCGTAACATATCATGTCGTTTAGTCAGTACGATCAGGGCTTGTTCAATAGCAGCATGACTGATATTGCCTGGCAGTCGGATCATAAATGCCTGATTCCAGTGGTGTGGACGCGATAAATTCCAGTTGAAGAAATCCTGCTGGATAGGCAACAGACCAAATTTCCCGTTTAATAATCCCTGTTCTGCCACCACAGTTACCGGAGATGGTGTTTGTGTCAGCAGTTGCGCTAGCAGCGCTACCGTTGGTGCCGCAAAAATCGATTTGACTTGCAGGGAAAAACCAGCACGTCGCAGCCTGGAAACCAGTTTGATACTGATTATGGAATCGCCACCGATACGGAAAAAATTATCTTCAATGCCAATTCTCTCTAGCCCCAACACTTCCCGCCAAATGGCACATAACCGGGTTTCTAGGGCATTGCGGGGCGCAAGATAACTGTCGCGGTTTTCCCATTTTGGCTCTGGCAGGGCGCGGCGATCCAACTTGCCGTTGAGGGTTAAGGGTATAGATTCAATGCGCGTAAAGCTGGCGGGCAGCATATAGTCCGGCAAGCGGGTGGAAAGGTATCTAATCAGGGTGTCATCGGATAGCACGCCATCTGTGACCAAATACGCGAACAGTGCCTTATTTCCGTTGTGTTTGCGGTCAATCACCACAGCTTGTTTTATCTGTGGGTGCGAGGTCAGTACGCTTTCAATTTCTCCCAGCTCAATGCGGTAGCCGCGGATTTTAACCTGAAAGTCATTACGTCCCAGATATTCCAGCTCCCCATTCGGCAGCCAGCGGACTAAGTCGCCGGTTTTGTACAGTCGGGTATAGCCACGGGCTTTATCTTCTGCGGTGGCAAACGGATTCGGCACAAAACGCTCGGCAGTCAGTTCAGGCCGGTTTAAATACCCTCGTGCCAGTCCGGCACCACCGATATACAACTCGCCCGATGCACCGACAGGGGGCAGGTTACCCTGTTTGTCAAGAACATACAGATGAACGTTATTAATCGCCTTACCAATATTGCTGGCAATATCTCCACGTTGATAATGTTTCCCCGTCGCACAAACGGTGATTTCGGTCGGGCCATATGCATTCAGTACATCGCTGTGATGGCTGAAATAGTCAAGGAAATCTAAGGACGGTGATTCACCTGCCGTCACCAATAACTGCAAGGAAGGTAATGCCGTACCAATTAATAACTTCAATATAGCTGGGGGTAAGGTGGCGATTTCAATGCCTTCTCGCTGAATCAGGTGTGCAACCGCGGGAGCATTGCGCTCTGTTTCACTGCACAGATAAACTGTCAGGCCATGAAGTAAACTGAGAAACAGTTCGGAAACAGACGCATCAAAAACATACGCAGCAAACATTAAAGCTTTTTTTCGCTTTGTGATATCAAACAGTTTTGCCTGTGCTGCAACCAAGTGGGTCACATTCTTATGCTCAACCATGACGCCTTTGGGCTGCCCCGTGGTGCCGGAGGTGTAGATGATATAGGCCAAATCAGCAGGGTTATTGATCGGAGCCAGATTTTCTACGGTGTAGCCTGCGGTTATTGTCTGGTCATCTGCTGTTATCAATATCGGCGTTTTCGCGAGTATTTGGGTATATTCCGTCAATGTCGTCAGATGCCGTTGCTGGGTGAGTACACATGGGCTTCCGGTGTCTTGCAGAATAAACTGAACCCGCTCCGGTGGATATTCGGGGGAAATGGGCACATAAGCGCCACCGGCTTTCAGTACCGCTAAGATACTGATAATCATTTCCAGACTGCGGTCAAGATAGAGAGCGAGGGGGGTATCTGCTTGCAGAGGGACAGCATTACGTTGCTGACAACGCTCACGAATAACACCAGCCAACTGATTTGCTCGTTGGTTTAATTGCCGGTAGGTCAGCGTTTCCCCTTCAAACACCAGCGCCACGCTATCCGGTGTTTTTTCTGCTTGTGTTTCAAACAGTTGTGGCAAGGTTTTATCTGGCAGGTAAGGGGCATCGGTCTGATTCCAGGTGTGCAGCAGGGTTTTACGCTCTTCTTCACTGAGAAACAGGATGGCGGTATGCGGCTGGTGTGGATCATGGGTTACGGCATACAAAATACGCCCAAGCTGATGAAGCAAGCGCAGTGCTTGTTTATCTGTCAGCCAGTCTTCACCATAGTTCAATTTGACTATGAGACTGTTATCCTGTTCATAAGCTTTCAGAGATACCGGATAGTCCACTTTTTCGAAGGCTTGGCGGAATGTCAGGGTGTTTTCAATGCCTTCCTTGTTTTCGCTCACGACAGGATCAGGGTAGTTTTCAAAAACCAACAGGCTGTGGAATAACCGTTTCCCATCGGATTGTAAACTGGCAAGTGATATCGCACTGTGGCTGTTGAGGGCGGCGATATCCTTTTGTATTGCTTGCAATATAGTGGCTACCCTGTCAGCCTGGGTCCATTGCACTGTTAATGGCAATGTATTGATATACAAGCCGACACTGGACTCAACACCGTCCACCGGTACATCGCGCCCGGATACGGTAGTACCAACAATGGTTTGTTCATCCCCGGTGTAACTGTGCAGTAATTTATGCCAGGCAAATTGCAGTACCACATTCAGGGTAACGCCTTGCATTCGACACATATCCTTAAGTTGCACATAAGCGTGCCCTTGTACCGTAATCTTCTGTTCGGCTGGCTTTTCAACGGCTTTTATCTGCGTTAAATCAACATGATGACTTAACACTGCAGAAAGATCGTTAGCTCCCTGGAAGTGTGCTTTGCGCTGCGCCCAATATGCTTCTGATTCAGCTTTATGATCCAGATGATATTGCTGGGTTGCCAGATAAGCGTGTTCCACGACAACCTGCGGAACTTGTCCCTTTATGAGTTGATTGTAATACTCATGTACAGCTTGTAATAAAATCGAGTTACTCCAGCCATCGGTAATGCAGTGATGTTGGCTGATCATCACGGTTACCTGTTGTTCATCCTGCTTGATGAAAGTGAAGCGGATTAATCCGGGCTGGCTTAAATCAAAAGGCAGGGTACGGTCATGTTGTTGGATCGCTTCAATCTCTTTGTTGCGCTCTTCTTTTGGTAAGTGGCTGATATCTTTGCTTTTGAAATTTGCCGAGCTAATACTGGCACCCGCAGTGACAATCTGCAAAATTTCCCCTTCCCAATCAAATGCGGTTCTGAGGATAGGAAAACGCAGTGAGGCCAGTGACCAGGCTTGTTGATAGGTGGCAAAGTCGATATTGGTGTGATAATCCAACAGCAACTGCATGCGATAGGCATCATCCTGTGGTTGAGTCAGATGATGATAAATAAAACCCTGTTGCAAGCTGGTGGCAGGAAATATCGCTTCAATTCCACTAAAGGTAAAACTGTTGAAATCCTCTTCGGAGAAAATATTCTTTTCATTTAAGAAGCTTAATATGTTTTCTCTTTTCTTCTTAACCTTATCAATAAGCTGGACAGGAGGCGTTTCCCCTGTAAATGCCAGTTTTAATTTATTTTCACAGACCCATACTGATACATAATTTTTCTTGAGTTCTTTAAATAGCATCAACATTTTTTATATGTCCAAAATGGTTTTCTTTTCTGGATAGAGAGGTGAATTTTCGTTCTTCACACAGCCCAAACGATGAGTAAGCTGGTTTAGCTGCTCAATTGAAACGCTTTTAATTCCATAATCGCTGGGAGTTTTTATTCCTCCCGATTGGGCCTGTTTTTGACCTTCGGTGATAACGCTATTGAGTGCTTGCTCAAATACTGTGATAAATACCGCTGTCTGGGCTTGTGACAAGCGGGAGTCCACACTAAATTGCAGTTTTCCAGCCTGAACTGCGCCATTGATATTCAGCAGTAAATGACAGTCATTCCCGCTGGCTATCACTGTGCCACAACTATCGCTGCTCAGTGACCAGTCTTGATGGCAGCTTCCTCCTAATTGGCCGAGATAATTGAAGCTGATGGCCGGTAAATTTCCTGACAAATGTCCAGTTTGACGTAACGCCCCATAACCAATGCCTTTGTTTGGCACGGCGCGCAGCATCTCTTTAGTGTGGATAATGGTTTCTGCAATATCGGTCTGCATTGCCAGCCGGACGGGGTATTGTGTTGTAAACCAGCCGACGGTTTCGGAAATATCTAGCGTGTTATCGATGGTTTCCCGTCCATGACCTTCCAGGACGATGTAGTTTACTGATTGGGAGAAAGTACCCTGTAACGCCAGTGTCAGGGCACTCAGTAATAAGTCGTTAATTTCAGTGGAGTAACCGGCGTTGGCCTCATGCAGCAGGATGTCAGTCATTTCAGCAGAGAGGTCTAATAGGTGATAAGTGGTTTTATCCAACTCAGGATTTATATCGTTGCCTGCTATTACTTGCTGCCAATAGGGCACTTCATCCTGATGCTGTTGTGCATAATGATGGACAGAGGTCACCCACTGCCGATAACTGCTGGTTTTCGATGGTAAGGTCATGCCTTGCAATAACAAGCGCATATCTTCTGCAATAATTCGCCAGGATACAGCGTCAATGATCAGATGGTGGAATGCGAAGAATAATCGGGTGCTGCCATCGGCGTATCCGGTCAGATAAGCGGCTTGCCATAGAGGCCCGTTACTGTAATCAAACCCACTTTGCCATTGAGTGAGTTGTTGGTGTAATTCCGTTTGTGTAAGTTCACTGATATTACAGTGAAGTAATGCGGGTAACCAGGATGGCATTTCCGGCGGATAGCACTGACGGTAACCGTTTTCAGTATATATAAAATGGGTACGTAGCATATCGTGTCGTTTAGCCAGCGTTATCAGAGCCTGTTCAATTTCTGCGGATTTTATATTACCGGGAAGCTGAATCATAAATGCCTGATTCCAATGGTGTGGATTTGGCAGATTGAGGTCAAAGAAGTTTTGCTGGATAGGCAATAAACCAAACTCCCCGCTTAATAACCCTTGCTCTGCACTGGCTTTTACTGTGGGTGATGTCAGTGTTGGCAGTTGGGCTAACCGAGCCACTGTTGGTGCCTCAAATATCGATTTGACCTGGAGATAAAAGCCTGCCTGACGTAGTTTAGAGACTAGCTGGATACTGACAATAGAATCACCGCCGATACGGAAGAAGTTATCTTCAATGCCAACCCGTTCCAGGCCCAACACCTCCTGCCAAATGGCACATAACCGGGTTTCTAAGGTATTGCGGGGGGCTATATAACTGTCGCGGTTTCCCCATACTGGCTCCGGCAGGGCGCGGCGATCCAGCTTACCGTTCAAGGTCAAGGGCACCGATTCAATGCGGGTAAAGCTGGCGGGCAGCATATAATCCGGCAGGTGAAGAGAAAGGTGTGTAATCAGGGCATCATCTGATACCTCACCATCTGTACTCAGATAAGCCACCAGTGCCTTATGGCCTTCCCGTTCGTGGTCAATCACCACCGCCTGTTTGACTTGCGGATGCGTGGCAAGGGCAGTTTCAATTTCCCCTAATTCGATACGGTAGCCACGGATTTTAACCTGAAAGTCATTACGTCCCAGATATTCCAGCTCCCCATTCGGCAGCCAGCGGACTAAGTCGCCGGTTTTGTACAGGCGGGTATAGCCACAGGCTTTATCTTCTGCGGTGGCAAACGGATTCGGCACAAAACGCTCGGCAGTGAGTTCAGGCCGGTTTAAATACCCCCGTGCCAGTCCGGCACCACCGATATACAACTCACCCGGCACACCGATAGGGGACAAGTTGCAGTGACTATCAAGGACGTAAAGACGGACATTATTGATGGCCTTACCAATATTGCTGGCAATCTCCCCATGTTGATAATGTTTCCCCGTCGCACAAACGGTAACTTCGGTTGGGCCGTAAGCATTCAGTACCCCACTGTGATAACTGAAATAGTCAAGAAAATCTGAGGACGGTGATTCACCTGCTGTTACCAATAACTGCAAAGAGGGTAACTCAGTACCGATTAATACTTTCAGTATGGCAGGAGGTAAAGTAGCTAATTCAATTCCTTCTCGTTGAATCAGGTGTGCAACCGCGGGAGCATTACGCTCGGTTTCGCTGCACAGGTAAACCGTCAGGCCATTTAATAAACTAAGAAACAGTTCGGAAACCGAAGCATCAAAAACATATGCCGCAAACATTAAGGCTTTTTTTCGCTTTGTGATATCAAACAGTTCTGCCTGTGCTGCAACCAGATGGGCCACATTTTTATGCGCGATCATGACGCCTTTGGGTTGTCCGGTGGTGCCGGAGGTGTAGATAATATAGGCCAAATCGGCAGGGTTACTGATCGGCACCAGATTTTCTACGGTGTAGCCTGCGGTTGTTGTCCGGTCATCTGCGGTTATCAATATCGGCGGTTCCGTCAGTGCCTGGGTATATTCCGTCAGTGTCG
>NZ_NKHQ01000006.1:0-61030 GCF_014467265.1 Xenorhabdus sp. TS4
TGGACAATGGCGCGGATATCCGCCATATCCAGGCGATGCTGGGGCATGAGAAACTCAACACTACTCAGGTGTATACGCGGGTCGCCATCAAACAGCTCAAGCAGGTGCACAGCCAGACCCATCCGGCCGAGCGGGCAGATAATCAGCCGCCAAACGCTGACACCGAACCCCCGAAGAGCCGCCCATGCCCTGAATCCGCGGAAAGTAGCGTGCCAGACAGCCACCCTGATGCCAGCGGACAGCGCCCCGTCCCCGTTGAGTCCGCGGGGTTCCGTGCAGGGGCAGACCGTGGCCGGCCTGCCCGTCAGCTTCAGTGCCGGCGGGGGTAAATGGGCAATGGTCAGCGGCGGCCACGGTGTCCCCAACCACTCTGTGCCGGCTGCCCAAAGCCCATTTAACATAATGCAGGGAGATTGTGCGAAATTCGCCGTGCGGCCCTGCCGTCGCGCCCAGCCCCGAAGAGCGGCTCACATCGCACAATCTGCATTATGTCTGGCGCCCCCGCTATCAGCATCGCGGGGTGCACCGCACAAGGCTGACGCCTTCTGCTGTCAGCATCGGCGCACCCTCTCGGCAAACCCAGTGCCAATCTTAAGCAGCGTGCCCCGTTCCGGCAAAAACAGCGTCTTCTTTAGCGGCCTTGAGTGGCTCAGGCAAAGACCCCTGTAGGCAGGTCGGCCTGCGGCCTCCGCGGTTTTACCTCCCCCGCCCCGACCCTGCTGCATTGTCTGCGCGCGGCTCGCAGGCCTGCGGTTTGGCTTTGACGTGATGACAGGAATGTGCACAGGGGAATAAGTGCTCTTTTTTTCAACGTAAGCATACGGGTATAACTGACTACCCCCGGGAATTCCTTGTGCAGATAAAGGGTGACATGCTCAAGATAAAAGCCTTTAAAATTCCGGTAATGGCTCATATGAAATAAAATGAGGATCGTCATGACCTCGCTGAGAGAAAGGGAAGAGGAGCGCTTACGTTGACGTCATCCATTCTCGATAAGTTGTTGATGCCAGAGAGGGATAAATTTTTGGCAGAAGTCATCGACACAGCAATAAAGTTCTTCTAAGTTACCTTTACCGTGCTGTGGATTCAGACGGCGATGCGTCAACATGGACAACCCGACGTGGTGACGATGGATAAAAGTGGCGCCAATAAAGCCGCAGTGGACGAATTAAATCAGGGAAAACCTAAGGATAACGACATCATTATCCGGCAAAACAAATACCTTAATAATCTGATTGAACAGGATCACCGCAACATCAAACGGCGAACACGTCCTATGCTGGGGTTCAAAAACTTCAGACGGGCCCAGACCGTGTTGGCAGGAATTGAATTGGTCTGTATGTTGCGCAAAGGACAATACCGACAAAAAGAAGGGTGTCCGATTTCACCCGCGGCATTTTCCTATCAATTAGCTGAGTAAAAATCAATCACCTCATCTTCAATCGTACTTTCTTTGTTAATGCGACAGAACCAGATAGTCTTTATATAGTCACTCAATCAGGATGAAGTGACTAAATCTGATGTTTGTTTAGGAAGTGTTGATGTTTTGTGAGGGATTATTAGACAGCATGATGATTTGGTATAATTACTTTCGCCAAAAAACAACCAGACCTCACCATCATGCCACGAACTATGTTAACAGATCCCCAATGGAATAAGCGATCTGCGTTAATGCAACATGCGGGTTGGATTTATCACAAACCTGAACACCGTTTGACCTTTGAAGGCATTCTTTACCGAATGAGAACGAGCGTTCCCTGGCGCGATTTACCGCCAGAATTCGGCAAAGGGAATAGCATCTTTCAACGTTTCAATGCTTGGTCAAAGAAAGGGGTTTTACAGCTCATTTTCAAGTGGTTATCTGTGTTTGCTGATAGGGAATGATTTATTGATGGCAGTATTGTTCGAGCGCATCAGCACAGTGCCGGAGCGGCTTCAGATGATGATGAGGCTATTGGCAAAAGTTGTGGTGGACGTTCAACCAAAATCCATTTGGCCGTCGATAGTTACGGCTTACCTGTTCATTTTGAATTGTCCAGGGGACAAGTGCATGACATTGTTCATGCTAAAAGTTTAGTCGAACAATCGCCCCCTTCGGACTTTGTGATAGCTGACAAAGGGTACGACAGTCAGGTTTTCAGAAATCATATTGAACAACAAGGAACAACGCCGATTATTCCCTACCGAAAAAATAGCCGAAAATCGGATAAACAGATTGATAAATGTTTATATCGTTATCGTCATTTGGTGAAGAATGCGTTCGCCAGAGTTAAACATTTTCGTGCAATAGCAACAAGATACGATAAGCTTAAACGGAATTACGCCAGTATGTTGGCTCTGGTGTTTATCATTGTCTGGTTGCCCATGTGGGCTGATGAATTATGACCTTAAAACATCAACAGCCCCTAAATGCGACACCAAACCCCAGCTATACAAGCAAGGGGTTTTTCTAAAAACACTGTATTTAATCTTGTATGCTTCAGATATTACCTTAGATAATTTTTATTGAACAATTAGGAGAGTGAAAATGCCTTTTAATCAACCTTTTAGGGAAAAAGTTGCTCTTGATGACATCATTTATGGGTTAGATGGCGCCAGGATAAAATACACTGGAATGGAAAATGGGCCATTTACATTAGTTGAGCTTAGCAGGATTAAGTACAAAGTCAGACCTCACACCATAGATGAGTTTGTCGTTCAAGGTGAGCGAGAAGCGATATACCCAACCTATAACGCCGCAAAGGAAGTCAAGACATTTCTATCAGGACAGCTTCACATCATACCTTGAACGCCATGCAAAATATTACACAACCACACTAAGTCGATATCCACATAGGGGAAGCTTATTCAGCAGAAAAAATAGTAGTGTTCCAGTGCTTCTTTCAGCTTATTTTCGACATAAGTATGCATAAGTAACCACTAGATAACATTAACATTTATTCAGATTTATAGCACAAACCCTTCCTATAATATAAAAATAATCAGAAATTATTAAATTTAAATCACTAGACCTACTGAAGGGAGAAATATCACATTAACTCAGCATAAAACACCAACATAATTAAAATTTAATCATAAAAAACAACATAATGATATAAGGATAAAAAAATGCCATTCAATGCACCGTTTAGGCAAAAAATTCATCCCAATGATCTTATTTATGGACTAAAGGATCAAAGAATAAACTACACTAAAGAATTTCCTGAATTTAAACTCCTTGAACTAGAAATGAGTAAGTACAGAGTACGACCTCGAATAATAGATGAATATGTGATTCCCGTAGATGCTGAGATGAGGAGTGACGGTCAGGAACGAAAAAACAGAATGACCTTAGGGAGAAAACAGCGTTTCCAAAGTAACTTTATGTCATATCTTAGTCAGCATCCTAAATATTACACTACCCAAAAATCCTTGGCAGACATAAAAAAAGAAGAAGAAAGGGAAAAAACAAATGTTGACATAATGTCACAATTTGGTAGGAAATGCAAGGGAGGATTATCTTGGATAACCAGAAACGATGACGAAATGACCAAAGATATGCATGTACATTTTATTCTTGATAAGATAGACATGGAATATATAGTGCAAAAAAAAGAATATCCTGGTTCTCGGGGCTCGTCAGATATAACTGCGCGTGAGTTAAGATGGATTTATAGAAATAGACATTTTTTTCGGGTTCAACAAAAAATACAATTTTGGTTGAACGGTAAACCTACTACTCCACCTTGGGAGAGTAAGGAAGGCGAGGCATTATGGAATCAATACATACCCCAAAATGAGCCATTTTGATGGTCAGTCTCCCCCAAATAGGCTTAACCATTATATGGGAGTATGGCATTCCTATACATGACTACCAACGCTAGCTGTTTATTGAGAAATTATAGTTCCCCTCTATACTGCCATGAAATACACAGAATGAGGTTATTTTATGGCAGATACTCTCGCTTCGGTTCTGTCGCATTAACAAAGAAAGTACGAGTGAAGATGAGGTGATTGATTGTTCGCCGGGTGCTCCTGTTCAATCAGATTATTAAGGTATTTGTTTTGCCGGATAATGATGTCGCTATCCTTAGGTTTTCCCTGATTTTACTCGTCCACTGCGGCTTTATTGGCGCCACTTTTATCCATCGTCACCACGTCGGGTTGTCCATGCTGACGCATCGCCTTTTTAAAGATTTCCCTTTGATTTTGATATAGGTTTCGTCCATTCGCCACCGACGCCCAACAGCAGGCTTGCTCCGCCGATAGCGTTTGACCCTCAACGGGATCAGACGATGAACCCAGCGGGAGAGCGTGGAATGATCGACGGTTATCCCCCGCTCAGCTAGCATTTCCTCCAGGTCACGCAGGCTCAGTGCATAGGCCAGATACCAGCGAACACACTGAGCGATGATATCAACAGGATAGTGCAGGCGTTTGAATGCTTTTCGGATAAGGGACATCGGTGAATCACTCAACAAAAAAACGGCATGATACCCGGACACTGCTTAATACGACAGAACCCATCTATCTCCATCCGATAGATACAAATCTAGTTTGGAATAATAATTCCATTTTTTATGTATGAAAACAGATCTATGTTTAGTCTATTTTTCTAAATTTCTTATATCTATCAGACATTAATGTTCCAATATGCACTATTGCCCCATTGCGGAAAAATATTCGTTTATCCATGTCGTCCATAATAGGTTCAGAACTCATTATATTTTTATTAAAAGATTTGTTCATTTTATCAATTAAATTTTTTTCTTTTTCTTTCCCATGAAAATACATTTTAGTGACGGTAGTGGGTTCATGGCTGGCTTTCAAGATCCTTTTTTTCTTTTTATTAGGATAATTAGGATGTTCTTCACTATCATTTTCTCTTTCTTCTTTGCGATCTTTTTTATATTTCTCATAATTAAAAGGCCTAGAAGCAATATTTGTTATAAAAGCCTCAACGATAACATACTCATTATAATAAGAGGAATATTTCAATTTTCGAGAAAATTCAGCCGCAAAAGATTTTTCGATTTCACCGTATTCAAATCCCGCTGACTGGCAAAAAAACAAACGAATAACCCGATATTTTTTTAAGAAAGTCCCAAAAAATAACGTCAAAATACGTACTAATCTTTCTGGTTCTATATGAGAATATTCCTTTTTGTTGTCAGCAAAAAATTTGTCACCACCAAAAAGCGATGCTAGGAATCCATCATCATTTCCATGCCCCGATATAGTCAGACGTAAATAATGGGGGTATTCAGGCATTTTATCTTCATAAACGTGAAACCCCTCTGGGAAGAACTTAAGAAATTTCAACATAATAAAAACCCTATATCAGTAATTAACATTAAATAGATAATTATCATCTATATGAACTTATATAATAACAATCGGTAATTTTGATTATCATCGTAACTATTTTAGCCATATAAAAAAAAATAAAGTAAATATTTGTTCAATAACTCAAGTTTTGTTTCCTGTACTTTATGGGGTTTATGCTGAAATTTTGGTTCTGTCGTATTAAGCAGTGTCCGGGTATCATGCCGTTTTTTTGTTGAGTGATTCACCGATGTCCCTTATCCGAAAAGCATTCAAACGCCTGCACTATCCTGTTGATATCATCGCTCAGTGTGTTCGCTGGTATCTGGCCTATGCACTGAGCCTGCGTGACCTGGAGGAAATGCTAGCTGAGCGGGGGATAACCGTCGATCATTCCACGCTCTCCCGCTGGGTTCATCGTCTGATCCCGTTGAGGGTCAAACGCTATCGGCGGAGCAAGCCTGCTGTTGGGCGTCGGTGGCGAATGGACGAAACCTATATCAAAATCAAAGGGAAATCTTTAAAAAGGCGATGCGTCAGCATGGACAACCCGACGTGGTGACGATGGATAAAAGTGGCGCCAATAAAGCCGCAGTGGACGAGTAAAATCAGGGAAAACCTAAGGATAGCGACATCATTATCCGGCAAAACAAATACCTTAATAATCTGATTGAACAGGAGCACCCGGCGAACAATCAATCACCTCATCTTCACTCGTACTTTCTTTGTTAATGCGACAGAACCATATTCAAAGCTTTATATCACAAAGCAGGTTTTTCTGACACCAGTACTGTTGCCAGACACTTATAAACGAAAAAACCCAGACAACGATGGCTGGGTCTTTAAAATAGTTTCTTTAGCTTATTATTTACAAAACGCTTTTCGCCAGCTGAACAATATCAATCAGCGGTTGTGGCCAAATACCAAGGATCAACACCAGTAACGCACTGAGCAATACCACAATCCCGCCAGAGGTAAACGCCCAATTGCTTGGTGTATCACGATTCAGTGCTTTCGGTGCCGGCAGGTACAAGCTCACCATCACTCGTAGATAATAGTAAAGACCAATGGCACTACCCACGACAACTGCACCAGTCAGCCACCATAATCTTGCTTCAACACCTGTCGCGATAACATAGAATTTGCCAATGAAGCCAAATGTTAATGGTATTCCCGCCAATGACAACATCATAATAGTCATAACCGCTGACAGAATTGGTTTATGCCAGAACAAGCCACGATATGAGAACAGTGAATCCGCATCTGGCCCTCTGTACGGGCTAGACATCAAACTGACCACGCCAAATGCCCCGATGCTGGCAAGCAAATAACCGACCAGATAAATACCTGCCGTCTCTTCTGCCAAAGTATGATCTTTGATAGCCACCAATACCACCAGCAAATATCCCAAATGAGCAATGGATGAGTAACCCAGTAGTCGTTTGATATTGCTTTGTGTCAATGCCAACAAGTTACCAAATAGAATAGAGGCAATGGCAATCACAGTTAGCAGAATACGCAAGGTTGTGCTTTCAGCCACTGGCGCTTCAATGAATAAGCGCATGATCACCGCAAAGATCGCAACCTTACTTGCCGTTGCCAGAAAAGTTGATACCGGTGCTGGTGCGCCTTGATAAACATCCGGTGTCCACAGTTGGAAAGGCACGAGGGAAAGTTTAAAGCCCAGCCCTACGATCATCATCCCCAAACCAGCCAGCACTAACGGTTCATGCAGTTTGCTATCGCTCAAACTCTTGCCGAGTGATGCGAAAGACAAATCACCGGATTCTGCATACAGCAGTGCAATACCGAACAGCAAGAATGAAGACGCAGCCGCAGACAGCAACATATATTTGATGCCCGCTTCCAACGAACGTTTCTGACGATATGCATAACCCACTAAACCAAATAGCGGCAGGGTGATCAATTCAATTCCGATAAACAGTGATGCCATGTGGTTGGCAGAAGAGAGCAGAATTCCCCCAACCGCCGCAATCATCACCAACAGATAAAATTCTTCTTTATTATCGGGATAATTTTCCAACCATGAGTAGGCAAATGTCGTTGTTGCAAGGCTCGCAATCAGCACAAGGCCAGTATAGAACATTGCAAAACGATCTACATGAATCAATGGCGTGACATCCATTGGCTCCTGCTGTCCCACAAAATAGAGAGAGAACAGAGCCAGGTTTAGGCCAATCACCGTCAAGGTGACATTGGTGAAATGATCGCGTCGCCACGCAATGGACAGCATCACAACCACCACCGTCAATCCGACGATCAATAGCGGCAACAGTGCGATCAATTGTTCAGAAGTTATTGTCATGGCGAATTACGGCCTTGTAGTTAAAAGTGAAGCTGAATACCAATTCTGGATGTTACTCATTGCTGCGGCTGAGGTATCAAGAATTGGCTGCGGGTACACACCCAAAATCACCAATAAGACGACCAACAACAGCAAAATGGAAATTTCACGCACATCCATTCTCTGTAAGGGCTTATCCGTTTTTGGCGTACCGTAATGCGCTTTCTGCATCAAGTACAGTGCATAAACAGAGGCAAAAACCAAACCGAACACGGATACCGTAGTAACCAAGGTAAATTTACTGAAGCTGCCAAACAGGATCATAAATTCCCCAACAAAGTTACCGGTTCCTGGCATACCCAATGTTGCTACCGCAAAAAACAGGGATATCGCAGGCAAGAGTTGAATTCTTCCCCATAATCCACCCATTTGGCGCATGTCTCGGGTATGCAGGCGTTCATAGAGCTGACCACACAAAATAAACAAACCCGCTGCTGACAGGCCATGTGCAATCATCTGGATCACCGCTCCCTGATAAGCTAATTGGCTACCTGTGTAAATGGCGATAAGTACAAAGCCCATGTGGGAAACACTGGTATAGGCAATCAAACGCTTGATATCAGTCTGGCTGAATGCCATCCACGCACCGTAGAAAATACCAATGACGCCCAGCCACATCGCAATCGGAGCAAATTCCGCAGAGGCTTGTGGGAACAGGGGCAAACTGAAACGTAACAAACCATACGCCGCTGTTTTCAGCAAAATCCCCGCAAGGTCAACTGAACCTGCTGTTGGTGCCTGACTATGAGCATCTGGTAGCCAGCCGTGTAAAGGAACAACCGGCATCTTCACTGCGAATGCAATGAAGAAACCCAGCATTAGCAAATATTGAACGGTGTATGACATCGGCGTGTGCAACAGTTTTTCATAGTTGAATGTCCATTCGCCGGTTGCATCATGGTGAATGAAAGCCAATGCCAGAATCGAAATCAGCATCACCAAACCACTGGCCTGGGTATAGATGAAGAATTTCGTTGCCGCAGTAATACGAGTTTTACCTTCCGAGCCTCTGTGTCCCCATAGTGCAATCAGGAAGTACATCGGTACCAACATCACTTCCCAGAAGAAGAAGAACAAGAACAGGTCAATGGCAAGGAAGACCCCCATCACACCGCCCAATATCCACAACAGATTCAGGTGGAAGAAACCCTGGTATGGCTGGTTTTCATTCCACGAACAGAGGATTGCCATCAAACCCAGTAATGCAGTCAGCACCACCATTAGCAAGGACAAACCATCCAGTGCCAAATGAATGCTAATGCCAAAACGTGGGATCCACTGAAGCAAAAACTCGGATTGCCACTGTGGTATGCCCTGTGGGTTGGTGAGTGTATAACCTCCCTGTAACCACAGGTACAGGGAGAGTAACAGCGTCAGTCCCATCGCCAGAAGCGCTATCCAACGCGGCATACGGGTGCCGAAGCGCTCTGCCTGCCAACACAGCAGGCCTCCGATGAAGGGCAGAAGAATTAGCCAAGGTAGTAGCATGGCGCAATATGTCCCTTAATTAAACCAAAAGCAGCAGAGCTAAAACCAGCACTGCACCCAACCCCATAGAGGTAGCGTACCAACGGACTTGTCCGTTCTCACTCCAACGAAGCCCTTTATTGCCCCAACGTGACAATATAGCTGGAATGTTCATCAGTGAGTTCAAAGGATCACTCTGCAACAAACGAGTGATATTTTTGAATGGTTTCACAAATACCCAGTCATACAGTGCGTCAAATCCCCAGGCATGGAACCACCATGTGGAGAAGAAGCGACCTAATGCACTGTTCGCCGTAGCATTAACCACACTACGTTTGCCCAGATACAACGCAGCTGCCAGCAAGATACCGACAACAGCAATCACACCAGAAACGATTTCTAATGTCATTTTGCCATCATGCCCCACCACACTGTTTCCTGATAGAACGCTATCGGGTAAGACTCCCGCCAGCGGTGGCACAATCAGCGCGCCAACAAAAGTGGACAGCACCAGCAACACGGACAATGGCAAGGTATGGGTAATACCCTTGACTGGATGAGCATGGGTATTTTCTTCACCGTGGAACACGATAAAGATCATGCGGAAGGTATACAGTGATGTCATCAATGCTCCAATCAGCCCTGCCAGCATCAGGTTCATATGACCATTTGCCAATGCGCCCCACAGGATTTCATCTTTACTGTAGAAACCTGCTGTCAACAATGGCAGTGCTGACAACGCAGACCCACCCACCAGGAAGCAGAGATAAACAAATGGGATACGCTTGCTTAGGCCACCCATTTTGAAGATGTTTTGCTCATGATGGCAGGCCAGAATCACCGAACCAGAAGCCAGGAACAGTAACGCTTTAAAGAATGCATGGGTCATGAGATGAAAGATCGCGGCATCCCACGCCTGTACGCCCAATGCCAGAAACATGTAGCCAATCTGGCTCATGGTGGAGTAAGCCAGCACTCGCTTGATATCTGTCTGTACCAGTGCTGCGAAACCTGCCAACAGCAAGGTGATCGCACCAATAATACCGACCAAATGCAAAATATCAGGCGCCATCAAGAACAATGCATGACTGCGGGCAATTAGATAAACCCCAGCGGTCACCATCGTAGCGGCGTGGATCAGAGCAGAAACCGGTGTTGGGCCGGCCATCGCATCCGCCAGCCATGTTTGCAATGGTAATTGAGCTGATTTACCTACAGCGCCACCCAGAATCATCAAGGTTGCCCAATTGATCGCGCTAGAACCTGCTTCAATATGTTGTGGCGCCAATACCGCTAATTCGCGGAAACTCAATGTACCAAGCTGGTCGTAAAGGATAAACATGCCAATGGCAAGGAATACATCACCAACTCGAGTCACAATGAAGGCTTTCATTGCCGCCGCGCCATTGGCAGGGGTTTTGTAGTAGAAACCGATCAACAGGTAACTACACAGGCCTACACCTTCCCAACCGAGGTACATCAGCAGGATGTTATCTGCCAGCACCAATACCACCATACTGGCGATAAATAGGTTGGTATAGGCGAAAAAGCGGGAGTATCCCTCTTCACCACGCATATACCAAGAAGCATAGATGTGGATCAGAAAACCAACGCCGGTCACAACACTAAGCATCGTCAGCGACAGACCATCCAGTACCAGATTAATGGGGATGCTGAAATTATCTACCGCCATCCAGTTCCACAATGTTTGACTGTAAACCAGCCCCCCTGCTCCATCCTGAGTAAGAAAATCAATCGCAGCCCAGAATGTGACCAAAGCTGCCAACCCAACAGAACCAATCCCAATAGTGGCTGACAAATTTTCAGACCAGCGGCCACGGGAAAATGCCAATAGCAAAAATCCCAGCAGTGGCAACAGAATTGTTAAATAGAGTAAGTTCATCCGCGCATCTCACTGACTGTATCAATATTCAGGTTTTGGCGACGACGGTGCAACTGTAGTAACAGTGCCAAACCGATGCTCGCCTCGGCTGCTGCCAGAGTAATGGCCAGAATGTACATCACCTGACCATCAGGCTGGAGCCAATAGCTGCCAGCAACGACAAACGCCAGCGCTGAAGCATTGATCATGATTTCCAACCCGATCAGCATAAATAATAGATTGCGGCGGATAATCAGGCAGGTGAAGCCCAATGTAAACAGAATAGCCGCCAGAATGAGGCCATGGTGTAACGCTATCATTATTGTTGATCCTCCGCACGATTGCTGATCACTTCCCCTTGTCGGTTTTCACGGCCGATGTGGTAAGCCACTACCAATCCTGCCAACAGCAGCAAAGATGCCAGTTCAACAGCTAATACATAAGGCCCAAACAGGCTAATGCCCACTTCTTTGGCACTGACCACTTCACCACTGATTTCAGCGGATGACAGAGTACTGATGGCATAAACCAACACAATCAACAGGACGATAGACAAGATTGACGGGCCAATCCAAACTCGGGGCTGTAACCATAGCCGCTCCTGCTCGATAACTGATTTTCCCAGATTCAGCATCATCACGACGAAGACGAACAACACCATAATTGCGCCCGCGTAAACGATGATCTCCAAAGCACCAGCAAAATAGGCACCCATTGAAAAAAACACAACGGACAGTGCCAACAAGGAAATAATCAGATACAACAGTGCATGCACTGGGTTCGTATGGGTTATTACCCTGAGTGTTGCGAGAATAGCAACCAGCCCTGCGACATAAAATGTAAATTCCATGAATATCGCTCCTTACGGCAACAGACTTTTAACGTCGATAGGCTTGGCCTCATTGTCGGCTTCGCCTTTATCCTTGCCGTCAATTGCCATACCTGTCTTACGGTAAAAGTTATAGTCAGGATATTTACCTGGCCCTGAAATCAGCAGATCTTCTTTCTCGTACACCAGATCCTGACGCTTGTATTCACCCAGTTCAAAATCCGGTGTCAACTGAATCGCGGTAGTTGGGCACGCTTCTTCACACAGGCCGCAGAAAATGCAACGCGAAAAGTTGACGCGGAAGAATTCAGGATACCAGCGACCATCCTTATGCTCGGCTTTTTGCAGTGCGATACATCCCACTGGACATACCGCTGCACACAAGTTACACGCAACACAACGCTCTTCACCGTCAGGATCACGCGTCAGAACGATGCGCCCACGGTAACGGGGTGGCAGATAAACTGGCTCTTCCGGATACATTTTTGTTTCGCGTTTATGGAAGGCATGAAGCCCTATCATCCAAATACTGCGTACCTGGGTGGCGAAACCGACCACTAATTCTTTCAATGTCATGGTTCAATCCCCCCTTTATTGAGCGTTGTATAAAATAACTGCTGCTGTCGCTAGCATATTAAGTAACGTTAACGGCAGACAAACTTTCCAGCCAAACGACATTACCTGGTCATAACGAGGACGCGGCAATGCAGCACGGATCAAGATGAACATCATCATGAAAAATGCTGTTTTCAGCGCAAACCAGACGAATGGAGGCAAGAAAAGCCCATTCCAGCCACCAAAGAACAGCGTGACGATCAAAGCAGATACCGTCACAATCGCGATATATTCCCCGACAAAAAACAGACCGAATTTCATACCGGAATATTCAATGTGATAGCCGTCAGCCAGTTCTTGCTCTGCTTCCGGTTGGTCAAAGGGATGGCGGTGGCATACCGCTACCCCCGCAATGGCAAAGGTCAGGAAGCCAAAGAATTGAGGAATGACATTCCACACATGTTGCTGTGAGTTGACGATATCCACCATGTTAAAGGAGCCAGCTTGTGCCACAACGCCCATCATGGACATACCGAGGAAAACTTCATAACTCAATGTCTGTGCGGATGCACGCATCGCACCCAGCAAGGCATATTTGTTGTTACTCGCCCAACCAGCAAACAGCACGGAATAAACCGCCAAACCCGCCATCATCATGAAGAATAAGATACCAATATTCAGGTCTGCGACCATCCATGTCGGGCTTACCGGCACAATAACAAAGGCCAGCAGCATTGAGCAGAAGGCAATAACTGGGGCCAAAGTGAAAATGGCTCTGTCAGAAAAGCGCGGTGCCCAGTCTTCTTTAAAGAACATTTTGATCATGTCTGCGACAAGCTGCAATGAACCGCCCCAACCGACTCGGTTTGGCCCATAACGGTTTTGAAACAGGCCAAGAATGCGGCGTTCAAAGAAACTCATGAATGCCCCGCAGATAACCACGACCAGTAGAATGGCAACAGCTTTCAATACAGCAATCAGGATTTCAATGACCTCGGGAGTAAACCAGCTCATTATGCAACCTCCCGTAAGTTATGGACTGATTTGCCTGCCAGAACCGGCGGTATACCCGACATTCCCAGTGGCAAGCCGATTTGCCCTTGTGCCAGATTGCCGCTCAAACGCACGGCTAAACGCAGTTTCTGCCCTTCACAATCAAATGCCATCACAGCACCTTCTTTCACATTCAAATGCTCCGCATCTTTATGATTGATCATCACATACGGCTCAGGCATACGTGCCTGTATTACATCAGAACGTTGTGACAGTTCTTCACTGCCGAACAAATGGAAATAAGGCGCCACATGCCATTGATCTTTTTGCGCAGTGAATGCTGTCGGGATAGCGTCAAAGTAGTTCAACCCACCATCAACCGTTTCAATCAAACGAACGCCCGGATCGCCGAAACGCAGCTTGCCACCGATTTCAGCCTGAAATTTATTCCACGCTTGTGGTGAGTTCCAGCCTGGTGCCCATGCAAACGGGATTTGCTGACGTGGGGCATATGGGCTGTTGTTCCCTTCCATTGAGAAAGCAAATGCGGTATCGATATCCTGTGGTTGGCGCTGCTCATGGACACTGACATCAGCCAACATCGCTGTACGGCCACTGTAACGATGAGGTGAACGTGCCAATTTTTGGCCACGAATACGGAATGTCGCATCTGGTGCCGCATTGATGATGCCTTTGAATTGCGGCATCACTTTGACACAAGCTGCAATCACATGATCAAGTTGTGTCCAGTCCGTTTCACACTGCGTATAGGTGGTATACAAGGAATGCATCCAGCGCCAGCTTTCTAACATAACGATGGATTTATCATAAAATGCGGGTTCGTAAACCTGGAAATAGCGTTGGGCACGACCTTCCTGATTCACCAACGTACCATCGCTTTCAGCAAAACTGGAGGCCGACAGAATCAAATGCGCCTTATCCATGATAGCAGTACGTTGGTGATCCACGACGATCAGATTTTTCAGACTATCCAGTGCGCGATCAATTTTATCCGCCGGTGCATGACGATAGAGATCGTTTTCCATCACGATGGCGGTATCTGAATCCCCTTTAGCAATACGCTGTAAAGCAGAATCCAATGGCTGCGCCTCCATCATTGCCAGTCCCAGGCTATTGGCATATACAGCAACATAGGAAAGACCCACATCCGAACCTTTATCTTTCAGGGCCCATGCGATATTGGCAGCAGCCTGAATCAAAGCATCACTGCCTGGATTGCTGCCACTGATAATCAATGGTTTTTTCGCATCACGCAATGCATGCGCAATGATTTCTACTTTCGATTTCAGCTCATCCGGCAGATCATTAACGGCAGGTGCGATATTGTTCAAGGCATGTGCCACGGCAAAACCTAAGCGAGCCTGATCATCAACAGGTGCACGGTAGCTCCATGCTGCAATATCATCCAATCGGGTTTCATCGACACTGGTCAAGAAGAGAGGATACTTGGCATGTTGACCAATATTCATAACCGCCGCAATCTGCCAGTCTGCCACTTTCTGGGCGGCAGCCATTTCACGCGCTTTGCCTTTCACTGCCTGGCGTACAGATAACGCCATACGGGCAGCCGTTTGGGTCAGGTCTTCCCCTAACACCAACACCGCATCATAATCTTCAATTTCACGCAGGGATGGCGTATAGACTCCACCTTGCTGGAGAATTTCTAACATCATATCAAGGCGTTGCTGTTCTTCCGCTGAAATGCCGCTGTAGAAGTTTTCCGCACCCACCAATTCACGCAAGGCAAAGTTACTTTCAATGCTGGCACGCGGTGAACCGATGCCAATAGCATTTTTCGCCTGACGCAAAATGTCTGCACCCCCTTGCATAACCTGCTCAGCATTCAATGAAATCCACTGATCACCACGCAACTGTTGGGGCTGGCGAGGACGGTCGTCACGGTTGACATAACCATAACCGAAACGCCCGCGATCACACATGAAGTAGTGGTTAACCGTGCCGTTATAACGGTTTTCTATCCGGCGCAATTCACCATAACGTTCACCAGGGCTGGTGTTACAGCCAATGCTGCACTGTTGGCAGATACTTGGCGCAAACTGCATGTCCCATTTACGGTTATAACGTTCTGAATGTGTTTTATCGGTAAATACCCCTGTTGGGCAAATTTCAACAAGGTTACCGGAAAATTCACTTTCCAATGTGCCACTTTCAGGACGACCAAAATAAACGTTGTCATGAGCGCCATAAACGCCAAAATCTGTTCCATCCGCATAATCTTTGTAGTAACGGACACAACGATAACAGGCGATACAACGGTTCATTTCATGAGCAATGAATGGCCCCAACGCCTGATTTTTGTGAGTACGTTTGGTAAAACGGTATTTTCGGAATGAATGCCCCGTCATCACTGTCATATCTTGCAAATGACAGTTACCCCCTTCCTCACAAACTGGACAGTCGTGGGGATGGTTGGTCATTAACCATTCCACAACATTGGCACGGAACTGTTTAGCTTCTTCATCATCAATGGAGATATACGTGCCATCTGACGCCGGCGTCATACAAGACATCACCAGACGACCGCGCGTATCTTCCGCATTTTGATATTGCTTCACCGCACACTGGCGGCAAGCGCCAACGCTTCCCAGCGCTGGATGCCAGCAAAAATAAGGTATATCAAGCCCCAATGAGAGGCAGGCTTGTAACAGGTTATCAGCCCCGTTTACATCATATTCTTTGCCGTCTACATGTATCGTAGCCATAGTCAGCATGCTTCCCAATGGCCTGCCGTGGCAGGCGTTAATCAAAAATTAGCACTGTTTGTTACCAACGCTGGTTGAGCAGGTTTGGTTGAATACCCGCAATCAGGTTGGTATTGCCATAATCTTTGGTGACAATTCCCGCTTCAAACTCTTCACGGAAATATTTAATAGCACTCTGCAAAGGTTCCACAGCACCTGGCGCATGAGCACAAAACGTTTTGCCCGGGCCAAGAAAACGACAGAGTTGTTCTAATGTTTCAATATCACCTGGCTGGCCTTTGCCACTCTCAATAGCCCTGAGGATTTTGACACTCCACGGCAAACCATCACGGCATGGTGTACACCAGCCACAAGATTCACGAGCGAAGAATTCTTCAAGATTGCGGGTCAGGGAAACCATATTGATCTCATGATCCACCGCCATTGCCAGTGCGGTTCCCAATCGGCTACCCGCTTTGGCGATATGCTCAAAATCCATCGGCAGATCTAAATGGTCTGCTGTCAGGAAATCGGTTCCTGCCCCTCCGGGTTGCCATGCCTTGAATTTCAGGCCATCACGCATTCCTCCCGCATACTCTTCAAGAATTTCACGGGCTGTTGTGCCAAAAGGTAATTCCCAAAGACCTGGATTTTTGACCCGACCAGAAAAGCCCATCAGTTTGGTACCGGCATCTGTACTTTTGCCGGCACTCAAACCGATATACCACTCTTTCCCATGTTCAAGAATTGCAGGAACGTTGCACAATGTTTCGACGTTGTTGACGCACGTAGGTTTGCCCCATACGCCAGCTGTCGCAGGAAATGGGGGTTTTGAACGAGGGTTTGCCCGGCGCCCTTCAAGGGAGTTAATCAAAGCGGTTTCTTCACCACAGATATAACGACCTGCGCCAGTATGAACAAACAGTTCAAAATCAAAACCACTGCCCAAAATGTTCTTGCCAAGCAATCCAGCAGCTTTAGCTTCCTCTATTGCTTTGCGTAAATGGACAGCCGCTTCAACATACTCACCACGTAGGAAGATGTAGCCGCGATAGGCTTTCAATGCAAAGGCACTGATTAACATGCCTTCCACCAACAAATGAGGCAGTTGCTCCATCAATAGGCGGTCTTTGTAAGTGCCCGGCTCCATCTCATCCGCATTACACAACAAATAGCGGATATTCATGCTTTCGTCTTTCGGCATCAGACTCCATTTCAAGCCGGTTGAGAAGCCTGCACCACCACGACCTTTTAAGCCAGCATCTTTAACTAATGCGGTAATTTCATCAGGAGCCATGCCCTTCAGTGCTTTTTCGGCTCCTTTGTAACCATTTTGGCTTCGGTATTCATCCAGCCAGACAGGTTGTTGGTCATCACGCAACCGCCATGTCAGGGGATGAGTTTCCGCTGTGCGGATAATTTCTTTCACTCCTGAATGCGTTGTCATGGATATTGCTCCAGTAATTTTTCAATTTCTTCGGGTTTCACGTAACTGTGGGTGTCCTCATCAATCATCATCGTTGGTCCCTTGTCACAGTTACCCAAGCAGCAAGTGGGTAACAATGTGAAACGCCCATCTGCCGTGGTTTGCCCCGGACGAATGTTCAAACACGATTCTATCGCTGCCTGAACACCCTGATAGCCCGTGATGTGACATACAACACTGTCACAGTAACGGATAATGTGGCGTCCCACTGGCTGCCGATAAATCTGGCTGTAAAACGTCGCTACACCTTCCACGTCACTGGCCGGGATATCCAATACCTCAGCAATGGCATAAATGGCACCATCAGGCACCCAGCCACGCTGCTTTTGTACAATTTTCAGTGCTTCGATTGACGCAGCACGCGGATCTTCGTAGTGGTGTTTTTCCTGCTCAATAGCATTACGTTCGTCAGCACTCAATACAAACTTATCCAGTGTCTGAGCGTCCGTTACGTTAACCACATCAAGGCGTGCTTGCTTGTTTGCGTTAAATTCACTTTGCATCGTTAGCGATCCACATCAGACATAACAAAATCGATACTGCCCAGATAGACGATAAGGTCAGAAACCAGACTGCCGCGGATCACCGATGGAATTTGCTGTAAGTGAGCAAAACTTGGTGTACGGATGCGGGTACGGTAGCTCATAGTGCTACCATCACTGGTCAGGTAATAACTGTTGATACCCTTAGTCGCTTCGATCATCTGGAATGATTCATTAGCAGGCATGACCGGCCCCCATGAGACTTGCAGGAAGTGGTTAATCATGGTTTCGATGTGCTGCAAAGTCCGTTCCCTCGGTGGCGGCGTAGTCAGTGGATGATCCGCCTTAAATGGTCCTTCCGGCATATTTTTCAGGCACTGCTCAAGGATGCGCAGACTCTGACGGATTTCTTCCACTTTCAACATTACCCGGTCATAGCAATCACCGTTGTAGCCTGTTGGTACTTCAAAATCGAAGTTTTCATAACCGGAATAAGGGCGCCATTTACGTACGTCAAAACTAATGCCAGTGGCACGCAGCCCCGCACCAGTAACCCCCCAGTCCAAAGCCTGTTTAGCATTATAGGCCGCTACCCCAACAGAACGCCCTTTCAGGACACTGTTTTTCAGCGCTGCCTTGACATAGGAATTCAAACGTTTCGGCAGCCAGTCCAACAATTCACGCAAGAGTTTGTCCCAACCACGCGGCAAATCATGAGCAACACCACCGATTCGGAACCATGCCGGATGCATACGAAATCCAGTAATCGCCTCGACGACATCGTAAACTTTCTGTCGGTCAGTAAAAGCAAAGAAGACAGGCGTCATCGCACCAACGTCTTGGATAAATGTACTGATATAAAGCAGATGGCTATTAATACGGAATAGTTCGGACAACATGACACGAATTGTTTTCACTCGGTCGGGGACTTCAATGCCTGCTAGTTTCTCAACCGCCAGCACATAAGGCATTTCGTTAACACATCCCCCCAAATATTCGATGCGATCGGTATAAGGGATATAGCTGTGCCATGACTGACGTTCCCCCATCTTTTCGGCACCACGATGGTGATAGCCGATATCGGGAACACAATCGACGATTTCTTCACCATCAAGTTGCAAAATAATGCGGAACGCACCGTGAGCAGAAGGATGGTTTGGGCCGAGGTTAAGGAACATGAAGTCCTCATTATCGGTGCCGCGCTTCATGCCCCACTCTTCTGGTTTGAAAGTCAGCGCTTCCATTTCCAGATCTTCTTTCTGCTTAGTCAATACGAAAGGATCAAATTCCGTGGCACGCGCAGAATATTCCTTGCGCAACGGATGACCTTCCCATGTCGGTGGCATCAAGATACGACGCAAATTTGGATGGCCGTTAAATGTAATGCCAAACATTTCCCACGTTTCACGCTCATACCAATTGGCATTTGGGAAAATCGATGTAGTTGTGGGGATATTCAGGTCTTGTTCAGTGAGCGCGACTTTCAGCATGATGTCACGGTTACGCTCAATGGAAAGGAGGTGATAAAACACCGAAAAATCCGCCGCCGGTAAGCCTTCTCGGTGAGAGCGCTGACGCTCATCAACACCATGCAAGTCAAACAGCATGACATAGGATTTGGGCAATTTTCTCAGAAATGTTATTACTTTCAGTAACTGCTCCCGCTTAACCCAAACAACTGGCATACCGGTACGGGTCGGCTGGATGGTAAAGGCATCCGGGCCAAATTGACGGTTAAGCTCGCTGACAACAGGATCATCAAGATGATCGCGTGTTGTCCAAGCAGGCCGGGCGCTTTCTTGCGCTATCTGATCTGTCATCATTCTTCACCACAACGCTTGATCAGGGTTTTTGTGATCGCAACACATTGCTCTGGTTACGCTATATGGCTAAAAGCCTTAAATTTCGTCTGGAGTACGCAGATTTTTCACTGCAATCCGTTCACCGCGTTTTCTTTCTCTTTCTGATTGCATATTGGCACGGTAAACTCCCTGATCGCCAACCACCCATGACAGTGGGCGTCGTTCTTTGCCTATGGACTCCTGCAACAGCAGTAGCGCCTGCATATAGGCTTCTGGGCGAGGAGGGCAGCCAGGAATATAAACATCGACAGGGATAAACTTATCAACCCCTTGAACTACGGAGTAAATATCGTACATACCTCCGGAGTTTGCACAGGCTCCCATTGAAATGACCCATTTCGGTTCCAGCAATTGGTCGTACAGGCGTTGAATGACGGGCGCCATTTTGACGAAACAGGTTCCGGAAATCACCATGAAATCAGCCTGACGGGGAGATGCTCGCAATACTTCTGCACCAAAACGCGCAACATCGTGAACAGCGGTAAATGACGTCACCATTTCCACGTAGCAGCAAGAAAGCCCGAAGTTATAGGGCCACAGGGAATTTTTCCTCCCCCAATTCACCATATTATGCAGAGCATGTTCCAATTTCCCCATATAGACACTTCGGTGAACATGTTGCTCCAAGGGGTCGCTGACAGTTTCCTGTTTTTGTAGGGGATAACGGTCATTCTCACCGTTCGGATCTATGCGGGTGAGCGTATAATCCATCTTTATACCTCGCTATTACTGCATGTGACTGTTGTTGGTATGATTGCCAGTAGTGTTGATATAAGTATCCGCACTCGGTTTACTGACCTGACGTTTTGAACGTGCTGGCGTCCAATCCAACGCCCCAATGCGCGCCAGATAAACCAAACCTGCCAATAACACCAAAATGAAAATGCTTGCTTCGGCAAAGCCTAGCCAACCGCTCTCTTTGATTGAGACGGCCCATGCATACAAGTAAAGGACTTCAATGTCGAAGATAACAAAGAACATGGCAACCAGATAAAACTTCGCCGACAAACGTAAACGTGCACTGCCGACAGAATCGATACCTGATTCATAAGGTATGTGTTTTGCCCTGGCTTTCGCCCTGCCCCCCATGAAGTACCCACCCAGTAACATGAATGCGCACAAACCAAGAGCACCTATTAGAAAAACCGCGAATGCCCAGTGATGGGCTAAAATTCCAGTGGATGTAGACATACTCGTTGCTTACTCATCAAAAGTGGTGTCAAGGTGTCTGCTCTTTTTGCCGGCAGTGTTGCACCACATCGATTCATGGGAAGGGATAATAACCAAATCTGAAACAACGCTAATCAATGCATCTTATAGCTTGAATCATCTTGGTTTTTATTCCTCTCAACAAAATTTGCCATAACGGCAAAACCACTTGCATATTTGTTTACAAACCACAAACCATTAATTAACGGATTGTGCTGATATGCCGCTAAAACGTGTCAGTCGTACAAAAAACAATCTTCCTGACATAACTAGTCTAACCGATAACTCGACTTTACTACACCATTATCGCAGGAAAAACCTGTCTTTCCACTGTACTGCTCGGGGTATTTTTATGATCAAGTGCACAATTTCATTGAAAAACATTCAACACTTGAATGTAATTTATTCAACCCTTAATGAATTGTTTCTAGAAAGAACGATTAAAGTGTAATAAGCGAGCTATTTCTGAAAATGGTTTTATTTTATCAAGTTAGGAAAATGAAATTTGTTAACAGAGCAACATTCTTTTAACTAAAATTCGAAAGGTATAGGAAAATTAGTAGGGTATATTTCTTATTAGAAATATCAGAAATAGAAATGAAAACTTGGGAGGATTATTAATAAGTAATTAACAACAGGCTAATATTTCCATAAATAAAATGGAAATATTAGCCTATAAAACACATAATACTTATTCGTCTATATTTTCAACGGAATTTTCATCAACTGTTTCAGTTGATTTGATAGGTTCAATCGTGTCGATAGATTCATCCATTTCGTCGGATTCATCAGATTCAACTGCTGTTACAGTATAAGGTGTTTTCTTATTTTCTATTGCATCAAAAACAGTCAGAACAGATTCATTCTGTTCATTACTATTACGATATAAGAAGAATTGGATTTCCGGCAGACGTGGTAATCCTTCAATTTCACCTAAAATTCTCAGGTCCGCATTCTGCATTTCCAGAGGGCGAGCGGTAATACCGACTTCTGCATTCACAGCCGCGCGAACAGCGGACAAGGAAGCAGCTTCATACGCAATACGCCATGAAATACCTGACATATCCAACGTTTCCTGAGCGATCTGGCGGAAAGGGTTGGTTTCATCCATCACTACCAACGGTACAGGTTCATTCGTCTGTAATTGGAAATCTGGTGCACAGTGCCATAAAACAGGCGAAGAACGTAAGAGCGTTTTAGGATGGTGGTTGATTTTTGCTGTGGTTACTGCCAAATCAATCTCATGGTTATCCAACATGCTTTCGATAAACTGAGCGCGCTTAATACGCACATCAACAGCCACACGTGGATAGACAGAGGCAATACGGTTCAATAAGAAAGGAAGCAGTGTATCAACAGCGTCATCTGATACACCTATTCTCAATTCACCGTCTGCATCATTGTAAGTTAATGATGCTGTTGCATCGTCATTGGCACGCAGAATTTGGCGTGCGTAACCAAGAAGTTGAAGACCATGTTCGGTCAGAAGCTTATTGCGGCCGTGACGAGCAAACAACTCTCTCCCCACGAGATGTTCCAACCGCTGCATTTGCTGACTCACAGCTGACTGCGTTCTAGAAACAGCTGCCGCTGCTGCTGCAAAAGTATTTAAGTCAGCAACAGCAACAAAAGTTCTTAGCAGATCGAGATCGAGGTTTATTATCTGACGATTTGCATTTATCATTGTTTATTCATCACTTTTTTTTGATTTTAATTACTAACTAACCTGGTGTTTTTACTTCAGCAGTATCAAATAATACCAATTGTGACATTACTCTACTCTATTAAATAGGGCAAAGGTTTACTGCATTTTTTTACTATTTAAATCATCATGGGTTTTATTTTCTCCTTTCTTAACAAAAATTATGCAATCCCAAAATAAGTCAGAGATAAAACCCTATTTACATCACATAATCACGAATTTCCAGTACAAATATCCTTTTTCTGACTTGCTTCAAAGAATAACCTAATCTGAATCAGGAACACTTAACATTATCAGATAGTATTAGAATTTTTAATAAATTAACATTTTTATTGAATAGGCCCAAAAATGCTATGGGTAAAAACTCAAAAAATTTGTCAAAGTATCCTATGATAAAAACCTAAATTAACTTTAGGTCAATAAAGATAAATTATAAGAATACATTATACAAATCTTCTTACTTTTATTGACAATTTGGGGCTCCTGAAAAAAACGACAAATGAACCCAAAAACCGCGTCAAAATGTCATCTCCTGTCTCTCTTGCCAACTAAAAACCCGTCATTATGAAAAATTTAATTCTAACCTAACACACATAAGTGAAATAAAACACCAATAAAATACAATAATTCAGAGAGCAAACTTATTCATTTATTCTTAAAACAACCATTTTAACCAAAGATATCAAAGCCTCTTCAAAATATAGACTGAGAAGAGTACATTGATCATCATACTTTTTATGCCGGGTAGTATCCATTTTACCAAAGAGGTCAAGGCGCCCTATGTTTTCCATTAATAAATCCAGTAAATTAGATAATGTCTGCTATGACATTCGAGGAAATACCCTCAAAGAAGCTAAACGACTCGAAGAAGAAGGTAATAAGGTACTGAAATTAAACATTGGCAATCCGGCGCCATTCGGATTTGAAGCACCTGATGAAATTTTAGTCGATGTTATCCGTAATCTGCCAACAGCCCAGGGTTACTCTGATTCAAAAGGATTGTATTCAGCGCGTAAGGCAATCATGCAGCATTATCAAGCCAGAAATATGCTGGATGTTACCGTTGAAGATATCTTTATTGGTAATGGTGTTTCTGAACTTATCGTTCAATCCATGCAGGCCCTGTTGAATACCGGGGACGAAATGTTGGTTCCTGCGCCTGACTACCCTCTTTGGACTGCGGCAGTATCACTTTCCAGCGGCAATGCCGTCCACTATCTATGTGATGAGCAACAGGGCTGGTTTCCTGACTTAGACGATATACGCCGTAAAATTACCCCACGTACCCGTGGTATCGTTATTATTAACCCGAATAACCCAACCGGCGCGGTATATAGCAAAGAGTTGTTGCTGGAAATAGTAGAAATCGCCCGCCAGCATAATCTGATTATTTTTGCTGACGAGATTTACGACAAAATCCTGTACGATGATGCCCAGCACCACTCCATCGCAGCATTAGCGCCTGATCTCTTTACTGTTACTTTTAATGGTCTGTCCAAAACCTATCGCGTTGCCGGTTTCCGTCAAGGCTGGATGGCACTGAATGGTCCTAAAAAGCAGGCCAAGGATTATATTGAAGGATTAGAAATGCTGGCATCAATGCGCCTTTGTGCCAATGTGCCAATGCAGCACGCAATCCAAACAGCATTAGGTGGTTATCAAAGCATCAGTGAATTTATTTTTCCAGGTGGCAGACTTTATGAACAACGCAACCGTGCATGGGAACTAATTAACCAGATCCCTGGGATTTCCTGTGTGAAACCCATGGGTGCTCTCTATATGTTCCCGAAAATAGACACCAAACGTTTCAATATTTATGATGATCAAAAAATGGTACTAGATCTCTTACTACAGGAAAAAGTTTTACTGGTTCAGGGCACCGCATTTAACTGGCCAGATCCAGACCATTTCCGTATTGTCACCCTGCCACATGTCACTGACTTGCAAATGGCAATTGAAAAATTTGCCCGTTTTATTGGTAACTATCGCCAATAAGCATAATCTTCCTTATTAAAGCCAATCCCATTAAATATTAATAGATTAATGGGATGGCTCTTCTCCAAAGTAAATAGTTATTTCTTCACTTGCCACTATTTTTTCTATAAATGCATTTTCCAGGAGTGAATATTCCCGTTGTTTTTCAAGTTATAGATACTCCGCTCACAATTAATCATATTATTCCGCTACAATTTTGCTACAAATTAATTGGCTACAAGAGGAAACTATGAGTCATTTTTTCGCCCAATTATCCCGCCTAAAATTAATTAGCCGTTGGCCTCTTATGCGAAATGTGCGTACAGAAAATGTTTCAGAGCACAGTTTACAGGTTGCTTTTGTCGCACACGCTTTGGCAATAATCAAAAACCGTAAATTCAACGGCAATGTCAATTCTGAACGGATCGCCCTGTTGGCAATGTATCACGATGCCAGCGAAGTCATCACCGGTGATTTGCCAACGCCAATTAAGTACTACAATCCCCAAATTGCCCATGAATATAAGAAAATAGAAAAAATAGCCCAACAAAAATTATTGGATATGTTGCCGATTGAATTACAGGGTGATTTTCGTACCATCCTGGATGAGCATCACCATAGTGAAGAAGAAATCCATATTATCAAGCAAGCTGATGCATTATGCGCTTACTTGAAATGCCTGGAGGAACTCTCAGCAGGTAATACTGAGTTTAATCAAGCCAAAAAACGATTGGATAAGACACTGGCAGAACGTCGCAGTGAAGAAATGGATTATTTTATGGATGTGTTTGTACCAAGTTTCAGCCTCTCCCTCGATGAAATTAGCTTATAGATTATTATCCGACCCTAATCATTTGGAGTTATAATCATTACTTATGGAAATATTCAATAATATTAAACTATAATCATAACGCAGCTCCCTGCCATGCGGAGCTGCCCGATAAAAACATTAGAATGGAAAAAGTATTGGGATCACCGCGACACTAATCCCCATTACAATTAACGTAAAAGGCACGCCAAGTTTCACGAAATCGGCAAACCGATATCCCCCTGGCCCCAGCACCAATGTATTAACGGGAGATGAAACCGGTGTCATAAATGCTGCCGAAGCCGCCACACCAATAATCATTGCAAAAGGCAAAGGAGAAACAGCCATCTCATTCGCTGCCGCAATCGCAATCGGAGCCATTAACACGGCCGTCGCAGTATTAGAAATAAACAACCCTATCATGGCGCAAAGTACAAACAGGCACACCAACATCACCCGTGGCCCCATATTACCTGCGATATCTATCAATCCCTGGACAATGAGATCGATTCCTCCCGTCTTCTGCAATGCCAGTGCAAAAGGCATCATGCCAACAATTAAAATAATGCTCGGCCAGTGAATGGAACGATAAGCACTTTCCATATCAATACAGCGGAATTTCCCCATTAGCAGGCAGGCAATTAACGCAGCAATAAAATTCGGGATTTCATTGGTCAGCATCATAGCAACCATCAGTGCAAGGCAAAATAAGGCATGAGGTGCCTGAGAAGCCGCAGGAGCCGCACTTTCCACCTCAACAGGCAGATTTAGCACAATAAAGTCAGGGGTTTTTGTTTTTAACGCGTGGATCAATTTCCAATCGCCAATCAACAACAGTGTATCACCAAGCAACAAAGGTTCATCCACTAACTTCCCTTCTAACGCTTTTCCCCCGCGCCGGATCCCCACTACATTGAGACCATAACGTGTGCGAAATTTCATATCACGCAATGATTGCCCCAAAAGTTCGGATTCAGGGAGCACTGAAACCTCAGCCATACCAACATTACGGGAGTGTTCGGAAAAATATTCCCCACGCAATACCATCGGTTCTAGCTGTTGCTCACGGCAAAATTCCCGCAAATCAATATCACTATCCGACATATCTACCAGCAAGACATCCTGCCCTTGCAATTCCATATCCCCAGTGGCAGCCACCATTACTCGACGGAATTTACGCCAACGTTCAATACCAATGACATTGGCACCATAACGGGCACGCAGCCCTAATTCATCCAATGTGTGTCCTACCAAAGGTGAACCTTGACGGATAGTCAGACGGCGAGCACGACCAGACAATTTATAGTCACGTATCAAATCACGAAATGTCCGATGATAACGCTTGTCCGCTGCCTGGTAGTTTGTCCCCCCTAACCAACGACGAGCAACTAACATGTAAACCACGCCAGCCATCAACACTAATATGCCGATCGGTGTAATGGAGAAGAAGTCAAAACCGCGCAAACCTTCACGCACTAACTCACTATTGACGACCATATTAGGTGGCGTTGCCACCAGGGTCATCATGCCACTAATCAAACCCGCAAACCCTAATGGCATCATCAATCGCCCCGGAGAGGTTTTCATTCTGGCGGCCACGCTCAGGACAACAGGAATAAATATTGCCACAACGCCCGTAGAACTCATGAACGCTCCCAATCCGGCAACTGATACCATTAACCAAACCAACATCTTGGTTTCACTGTTACCTGCGACACGAACCAACCAGTCGCCCATCTGATAAGCAACCCCAGTTCTCACCAACCCTTCGCCAATGACAAATAGGGCAGCAATCAACAATACATTGGGATCACTAAAACCGACAGTGGCTTCACTTAACGTCAGTGTGCCACTCAAGACAAATGTGATGATCAGTAATAAAGCCACAACATCCATTCTGACTTTATTGGTGGTGAAAAGCACAATGGCTATCAATAGCAGGGTTAATACCCACAATAGTTCGCTACTCAATTTGGCCTCTATCAACGATACCTTGCAAATATGACTATCCGCACGACCAATCTGCCAATTAGCAGATTGGCTATATATCAAAAGACTACATATCAAAAGACTACAGGTACAAACGTTAACAAAGTAAGTAGACCATGTTTCTCAGAGAAAATCCCTCGTTCTGATCAAGGAACCTCCTGATTTAGGGGGTCTCAATCGGTATAGATCGATACGTAACTGCCAGATTTGACAATCTCAATATCTTCCAGGTTATTAACCGTCAAATGGATTTCATCGCGGCGTGGAATATCCGGTGAATCGTGGACGACAACAACCTGACAACCCGCATCCAGTCCGGCATTTATTCCCGCAGCAGCATCTTCAAATACCACACACTCTTCTGGCAATAATCCCAGCTTTTTAGCTCCCAACAAATAAGGCTCAGGGTTTGGTTTTCCATTTGTGACAGATTCTGCCGTCACCCAATGGGCAGGTTCCGGTAATTCCGCCACTTTATGACGCGCAGAAGCAAGCGGAACCGTTCCCGATGTCACAATGGCCCACGGAATATCCAACGCGTTCAACTTATCAATCAGGGCTATAGCACCAGGCAAAGCGGTAATCCCTTCCGTATCTTCTGTTTCAATTTTTTCAATCCATTTGAAAGTGCCGGCGATCTCCTCTTCACTCGCATCTGGCATAAAATGCCGGAGTGATAAGATCGCCGGCGTGCCATGAACATAATTCAGCACTTCATCTCTCTCGATACCCATTTTATCGGCAAACTGAATCCATGCTCGCTCAACCGCAGGCAATGAATCAACCAGAGTACCATCCAAATCGAATAAAAAGCCTCTACATTTCAGAACCAAACCCGACTCCTTCAAACGTCACTATTTGTTAATCATCATATGGTAATAAGATACTTACCCCACATGACTCCTGGGGATTAAATATCATCAAGAAAAGAGTTGTCTAATTGCTTAAAAGCCCGTTTAAGCAATTCAGCCAGTGAAAAGTAGGTCGGGGCACTTTCCACTGGTGCCATGGCAATGCCTGCCTGGGCAAATTTTTCCCGAATTTCATAAAACCAATGCAATAATTTTTCCGGCAATGGTGTCGCCGCCCGTTTTCCCAACCACCATAATCCCTGCAACGGCAAACTACAGGCAAACAGTGCTGTTGCCACCGATGGCCCCAATTGACCACCCAGAGCGAGTTGCCATGTCAAAGTAAAAATTGCCAACGGCGGCATAAACCGAATACCAAAGCGAGTTGCCTTAATCACACGATTTTCAGGAAAAACAGGCGCAAGTTGCTTTTCCAGTGGCCAGGTTTTCAAATATTGCTGTCCTAATTGCATACGCTTGAACCAACCCTGGCTAACAGGCGGTGTCGTGTTCATCATGACCTCAATCAATTAAAGGTATAGTTTTTAAAAAATCCCTACAAAAGATAAAATCTTTTTTGTAGTATTAATACTATTAAGTATATTTTGTCTTTATTGCTAGCAAACGGTATCCTACACAGACTTTTATGTTGTTGCAGTAGCAAAACAGGAATTTTGCCCTTTTTCGCAACAATTGGGTTCGGTTTGTTAACAAATTATTTTATTTTTAACATTGTTCTTATTTAAGATTAGATCACAACAAGATAATAGGTATTTCCATGTCAAGTAAGCTGGTACTGGTTCTTAATTGCGGTAGCTCCTCCCTGAAATTCGCTATCATCGATCCTGCCAATGGTGAAGAATATCTTTCTGGTTTAGCAGAGTGCTTTGGCCTGCCTGAAGCCCGTATTAAATGGAAAATGGATGGCGCGAAAAACGAAGCTGCTTTAGGTGCCGGCGCAGCACACAGCGAAGCACTGAACTTCATTGTTAATACTCTCCTGACTGAAAAACCAGAACTTTCTGCACAAATCTCAGCCATCGGTCACCGCATTGTTCATGGTGGTGAGAAGTTCACTTCTTCCGTGGTTATCACCGATGAAGTTATCGCAGGCATTGAAGCGGCTATTCCATTCGCACCACTGCACAACCCAGCTCACCTGATCGGTATTGCTGAAGCGAAAAAAGCCTTCCCTCATCTACTTGAGAAAAACATTGCCGTATTTGACACCGCGTTCCACCAGACTATGCCTGAAGAAGCATACCTGTACGCACTGCCTTACAACCTGTACAAAGAGCATGGCATCCGTCGTTACGGTGCACATGGTACCAGCCATTTCTATGTTTCCCGTGAAGCAGCCAAAATGCTGAACAAATCCGTTGAAGAACTGAATGTCATCACTTGCCACCTGGGCAACGGTGGTTCTGTTTCTGCCATTGTCAACGGTCAGTGTGTTGATACTTCTATGGGCCTGACCCCACTGGAAGGTCTGGTCATGGGAACCCGCAGTGGTGATATCGATCCCGCTATCGTATTCCATCTGCACGATGCAATGGGCATGAGCATTGCTCAGATCAACACCCTGCTGACCAAAGAGTCTGGTTTCTTAGGTCTGACCGAAGTCACCAGCGATTGCCGTTACGTAGAAGACAACTACGAAACCAAAGCTGATGCTAAACGTGCTATGGATGTTTACTGCCACCGTCTGGCTAAATACATCGGCGCATACAGCGCGCTGATGGAAGGCCGTCTGGACGCAATTATCTTCACTGGTGGCATCGGAGAAAACTCTGCGCTGGTTCGTGAACTGACCATGAAGAAAGTCGCTCTGCTCGGCTTCGAATATGATCACGAGCGTAACCTTGCCGCTCGCTTCGGCAAATCAGGCGTTATCACTACAGATAACAGCCGTCCTGCTCTGGTTATCCCAACCAATGAAGAATTGGTTATTGCTCAGGATTCAGCACGTCTGACTGCGTAATCAGCATGATTTTAGAGCCGCCAGCATTGCTATTGCCGGCGGTTTTCTCGAATATATCGCACTGAGTCACATTTATTGACTGACGAGCAACCGTTAAAGAGGTTTCCGTGTCCCGTACAATTATGTTAATCCCTACTGACACTAGCGTTGGTTTAACCAGTGTCAGCCTGGGTGTTATCCGCTCCATGGAGCAAAAAGGCGTTCGTCTGAGCGTTTTCAAACCTATCGCACAACCACGTCACACTGGTTCCCAGGATCAAACTACTTCGATTATCCGTTCACATGCCAGCATTCATGCTGCTGAACCTCTGGATATGGCATATGTGGAATCACTGCTGACCACTAACAAAAAAGACGTGTTAATGGAAGAGATCGTGGCGCGTTACCACGAAAACGCCAAAGATGCGGAAGTGGTTCTGCTCGAAGGTTTGGTTCCGACTCGCAAGCATCCGTTTGCCCAATCCCTGAACTATGAAATCGCCAAAACACTGAACGCTGAAATCGTGTTCGTGACTGCCCTGGGTACTAACACCCCAGAGCAACTGAAAGAACGAATTGAACTGAGCCGTGCTGAATACGGTGGCAGCAAGAACCAAAATATTATCGGTGTTATCGTCAATAAACTGAATGCACCGGTTGATGACCAAGGCCGTACTCGCCCAGATTTATCCGAGATCTTTGACGAATCAACTAAAGCGACGATTACCAACGTCGATCCAAAAACTATCTTTAAAAACAGCCCACTGCCAATTCTCGGTTGCATCCCGTGGAGTTTTGACCTGATCGCTACCCGTGCGATTGATATGGCTAAGCACCTGAAAGCGGACATTATCAATGAAGGGGCTATCGAAAGCCGTCGCATTAAGTCTGTGACTTTCTGTGCTCGCAGCATCCCTAACATGCTGGAATACTTCCGTCCGGGTTCTCTGCTGGTGACTTCTGCTGACCGTCCTGACGTCCTGATCACTGCATGTCTGGCAGCCATGAACGGTATTGAAATTGGTGCCGTATTGCTGACTGGTGGTTACTCAATTGATGATTCTATCCGTGAGCTGTGCGAACGTGCATTCAATACTGGCCTGCCTGTTTTCACTGTGAAAACCAATACATGGCAGACTTCCCTGAACCTGCAAAGTTTCAGTCTGGAAGTTCCAGCCGATGACCACGAGCGCATCGAAAAAGTACAAAACTACGTTGCACAACATATCAGCAGCGAGTGGATCGATTCTCTGGCAGCCGCATCAGAGCGTCCAAATCTCCTGTCACCACCGGCATTCCGCTATCAGTTGACCGAACTGGCTCGTCAGGCTGGCAAGCGTATCGTTCTACCAGAAGGCGACGAACCACGTACCGTCAAAGCAGCGGCTATTTGTGCTGAACGTGGCATTGCAGAATGTATCCTGCTGGGCGATCCAGAAGAGATCCGTCGTGTAGCTGCGGCTCAAGGCGTTGAACTGGGTGCAGGTATTGAAATCATCAACCCAGCATCAGCACGTGAACGTTATGTGCCACGCCTGGTTGAACTGCGCAAAAACAAAGGCATGACCGAAGTTGTTGCCCGCGAACAACTGGAAGACAACGTGGTTCTGGGCACTATGATGCTGGAACAAGGCGAAGTTGACGGTCTGGTTTCCGGTGCAGTACACACCACAGCGAACACGATCCGCCCACCATTGCAGTTAATTAAGACAGCACCAAATAGCTCTCTGGTTTCTTCTGTCTTCTTTATGTTGCTGCCAGAGCAAGTGCTGGTTTACGGTGACTGTGCCATCAACCCAGATCCAACCGCAGAACAACTGTCCGAAATCGCGATCCAATCTGCGGATTCTGCCAAAGCATTTGGTATTGAGCCTCGTGTTGCGATGATCTCTTACTCCACCGGTAATTCTGGTGCAGGCAGCGATGTTGAAAAAGTGCGTGAAGCAACCCGTTTGGCACAGGAAAAACGCCCAGATCTGATCATCGATGGCCCATTGCAGTACGACGCAGCTATCATGGCAGATGTAGCGAAATCCAAGGCACCAAACTCACCAGTTGCAGGTCAGGCAACCGTGTTCATCTTCCCAGATCTGAACACGGGTAATACCACTTACAAAGCAGTACAACGTTCAGCGGATCTGGTTTCCATCGGGCCAATGCTGCAAGGTATGCGCAAACCAGTTAACGATCTGTCCCGTGGCGCGCTGGTTGATGATATCGTTTATACCGTTGCACTGACTGCAATTCAGGCAACTCAGCAAGAAAACGCATAATTTTCTGGCTGTATAAACATGAAATAGCCCTATGCTGTTAGCGTGGGGCTATTTTTTATAACGACTAATTTACCATTTCATCCCGCATGCCCTGCTGTTCGCGATTTTTCCGCATGCGCCACAAAATTTCCAATATCACAAACCACACTGGCGTACCATACAGTGCAATACGGGTGTCATAATCAAACACCATGATCACCACCGTAAAGACAAAAAAGATCAAGGTACACCATGTCATGGGAATACCCATTGGCATTTTATAGATAGATTTTTTATGCAGATCAGGACGTTTCTTACGATAAGCCAGATAAGCAATCAGTATCATACACCAGCTATAAATAACCATGATGGCTGCCACGGTCGTAACAATAGTAAATAATTTCATGACATTGGGAATAATAAACAGCAAGAATACGCCACTTGCCATGCAAAGCACCGAAAATATCAAGCTAAAAATGGGAACGGCACTGTTGATTGAAAGTTGCCCAAATTTGCGGTGCGCCAGCTTTTCCGTGGATAAACCATAAAGCATACGGGTACAGGCATATAATCCACTGTTGGCCGAGGACATCGCCGAAGTCAGGGCTACAAAATTAATCACCGCAGCCGCTGCCGGTAGTCCTGCCAATGCAAACAGTGTCACAAAGGGGCTAACTTCCGGTGAAATCTGTGGCCATGAGGTAACAGCGATGATGCACATCATGGAAAGCACGTAAAAGATAATGATCCTGATCGGAATATTGTTGATAGCTTTTGGTAAAACTTTCTCTGGTTCTTTGGTTTCAGCCGTCACTGTGCCAACCAGTTCAATGCCGGTAAAAGAGAAAATGGCAATCTGAAAACCGGCCAGAAATCCAAATACGCCATTGGGCAGGAAGACTTCTGGCTCCGTCAAATGGCTTATAGAAGCGGTCACACCATTCGGTGAAGTCCAGCCCACAAAAACCATGCCAATGCCAACGACAATCAAAGCAACTATCGCCACCACCTTAATCATGGCAAACCAGAATTCCGCTTCACCAAACAGCCGTACTGAAAAGAAATTACACAGGCACATCAAGCCCAAAATAAACAGTGCCGTTAACCAAAGCCAACTGTCTGGAAACCAATACTGAATATAGCCACCACATACCACAACATCTGCGATGCAACTGACGATCCAGCTCATCCAATAAGTCCATCCCAGAAAATAGCTGGCCTTATCCCCAAGATAATCTGCGACAAAATCAGCAAACGTTCTATAGTCCAATTTAGTGAGCAATAGTTCGCCCATTGCTCTCATTACCATAAAAGCAAAAAAGCCAATCAAAAGATAAGTCAGGATAATTGAAGTCCCTGATACTGCGATGGTTTTCCCTGCTCCCATAAACAATCCTGTACCAATAGCGCCACCAATTGCGATCAACTGAACATGGCGCTTACCCAATCCACGGTGAAGTTTCTGCTCACCGGCGGATTGTTCCACAGGTGTTTTTAATGATCTCGTCATCAATAACCTCTACGGCTTGCTGTTTTATGAATTGATTTAGGTTAATTTCTCTAACAACAATCCTGCCCGTAGCCCAATAGCAACACGGGCATTAGGAAACAGGATAAAATTTGCTGGAGACCCGATTTTCCAGGATTGATTTTGCTGGCGGGCGATTTCAAAACCTTCCGGTAATTCAGTAAAGTTTTTCGTATCTTCTGGAATATTGAGCTGAAAACTATCATGTTGTTTGATAATTGCATCAACCACATGATAACGTTTAAGCGCCGGTTTAGCTCGTTTGCCGCAAGACAAACCGGCGATCAAATCCTGCAACGCTATGGTAATATTGCTGAATCTTGCCAGATCGTTTTGTCCAAAAGGCAGTGCCTTACCGATTTCTAACGTGCAACTATCCATATTGAAATGTTCGCTGGTAAAGTTACTGAACGTTCCCCCTACGGTGTTATGAAATACCAAGGAATCGAGATCGCTATCTTCCAGCCATTGTAAAAAATCCGCAGCATATTCACGTGTCTGGTATGGCAATAGCGCGAACTGTTCATGGTAGGAACCTCGGATTGCAGTGTGAAGATCGAGGTGCCGATGTTTCGTTGATGCCATCACCGCAGGTTCATGAAAAAATCGACGGATAACAGACTCCAATTCCATTGCACGCTTCGATTCATTCCCCAAAGGAAAATTTTGATAACGACCACCAAACATGCGGTTGAGATCATTATCAATATACCGCTGCCCTGCCCGCATGGCAGGTAAGTTGCCAAATATCAGCAAAAGGTTATGTTGCAATGGCAATTTTCCCTGAGCCAGTTGTGACAATAACTGGATAAGTATTTCCACAGGTGCCGTTTCATTGCCATGAATTCCAGAGGAAATAATCAATGTATCGGCGGGTTTTGATGATCTTTGCGGTAATAACTGCAATACGCCTTCTGCCAACCATGATGACTGAATAGCTGATGGAAAACACAAGTTATTTTCGATTTTGTTTTCAAGCAATAAAGTCAGTAAATCCATTTCATCTCCTGATTAATTCTGAAACTCATAAATCGAGCCCAACTTGAGGATCTGCGTCAGTTCATCAAGGGCAGAATAGACTTCCCTTAATAGTTGCGGATCAGCAAGATCAGCCGCATACAAGGAATCCCGATAATGGTGTTCAACCCATGTCGTCAGGCGTTGATACAGTTCTGGTGTCATCAAGGTAGCTGGATTTACCGCAGCTAACTCTTGTTCGTTCAAAACAACCCTGAGTCGCAAACAAGCCGGCCCGCCGCCATTGCGCATACTTTCCCGCAAGTCAAAAAAATGGAGTTTATTGATGGGAGAATTTCCTTTCACAATCAACTCGTGCAAATAAGCTGAGACATTGTGATTTTGACGGCACTCTTCCGGTAAAATCAGCATCATGTTGCCATCTGGCTGGCTCAACAACTGGCTGTTAAACAAGTAAGACTCGACCGCATCCTGAATAGTGACTTGCTCCATAGGCACTTCAATTGCCACCAAGGTGTGTCCAATCCGAGCCATTTTTTCTCTCAACTCAGTCAATACTGATTGCTGATTTAAGAAAGCCTGCTGATGATAGAAAAGGACATTACGGTTGCTAACTGCGATAACATCGTTATGAAACACACCACTATCAATGGCAACGGGATTTTGTTGGGCAAATACGATCCTGGATCCTTCAAGCTGATGTAGACGAGCAATTGCCTGACTTGCTTCCAATGTCTGCCGGGCGGGATAACGCTTAGGTGTAATTCCTTCCTGCAATGCCTTGCGACCATAGACAAATAACTGTACGCCGGCTTCATCATATTCGCCGCAAAAACGATTATGGTTTGCCGCACCTTCATCTCCCCAATCCGCATGTTGTGGCAGAGGATCATGATGAACAAAATAATTTTGATCAGGAAAAGTCGCTTTCAAAGCCCGTGAAGTCGTGGGGTTTTCCAGCGAACGATGCAGCTTGTTATTTAAATTAGCCACCGTGAAATGGACACATTGATCCGCACTATCTGCTGAAGGGGAAACCGTTGCCGCATTTGCTGTCCACATAGAAGAGGCAGAACTGAGGTTAGACAGCAACAACGGAGAATATTGTGCGGCTTTATTTAATACTTGTTCGTCACTGCCGATAAACCCTAGTTGGCGCAATGCAGGCAGGTTAGGACGCTGTTGCGGGGGTAAAACCCCCTGTACTAACCCCATATCAGACAACGCCTTCATTTTCATTAATCCCTGAAGTGCGGCTTTGCGAGGATTAGATTCTTTACCCTGATGATTCATGGAAGCTTCATTACCTGTTGATAGCCCAGCATAATGGTGAGTCATTCCCACCAAACCATCAAAATTTGCTTCAACTCCTGACATAATCACCTCTGCCATCCTATTGATTGATGAAAAAATTAAGCCCTGGTGCAGGTGTTTCAGGCAAAACCAAACTTTCAGTAGTCAGGGAAGCCATCGGCCAGGCACAATAATCCGCTGCATAATAAGCGCTGGGGCGATGATTACCGGATGCCCCAATACCACCAAACGGTGCCTTACTGGATGCGCCTGTCAGCGGCTTATTCCAATTCACAATCCCCGCTCTCGCCTCTTGCAGTAACTTCTCAAACAGGCTGGCGTCAGGAGAGATTAGCCCAGTTGCCAGCCCAAATCGGGTATCATTTGCCATTGAGATGGCTTCATCGAAAGTGGTATAGCGCTTCACTGTTAACAGAGGGCCAAAATATTCTTCATCAGGAATATCTTTGACATCGGTGAGATCAATAATGCCGGGTGTCATAAACGTTGAGTTCGGATCAGGCTGGGTTAAGGTGAGCAAAGATCTCCCCCCTAAGGCTAATAACTTAGTTTGGGCTTCCAGCAAACTTTCCACTGCCGCTAAAGAGATGACCCCTCCGATAAAAGGCTGAGGATCAGCATTCCAATGGCCTGGCACAATCTGGCCTGTGGCATCAACTAACCGCTGGATTAACGCATCGCCTTTCTCTCCCTGCTTCACCAGCAATCTGCGGGCACAAGTGCAGCGCTGCCCTGCGGAAATAAATGCCGACTGGACGATGGTATAAACTGCAGCTTCAATGTCATCATAATCGTCCACAATCAGCGCATTGTTGCCTCCCATCTCCAGAGCCAGCATTTTTTCTGGCTGACCCGCCAATATACGATGGAAGTGGAACCCTGTTGCCGCACTGCCTGTAAACAGCACACCATCAATTTCGCGATTATTCAGCAAAGTACCGCCAGTTTCTTTGCCCCCCTGAACCAAATTCAGCACACCTACAGGCAATCCCGCCTTAATCCATAACTCCACCGTTTTCTCCGCCGTCATTGGCGTCAATTCACTGGGCTTGAACACCAATGTGTTACCGGCAATTAGCGCAGGGACAATATGTCCATTCGGTAAATGCCCCGGAAAATTATAGGGACCGAAAACAGCCATTACTCCATGAGGACGATGCTGTAATATCGCTTTCCCGTCTGGCATCAATGTTTCGGAATACCCCGTTCGTTGTTCCCATGCTTCAATTGAAATGGTGATTTTACCTATCATAGATTGGACTTCTGTCCGTGTTTCCCACAAAGGTTTACTGGTTTCCTCACTGATCACTTGCGCAATCTTTTCTTTTTCCTGGGCCAGCAAATCAGCAAATGTCTGAATAATTGCAATCCGTTTTTCAATCGCCAATCCAGACCATGCAGGAAACGCTTTGCGGGCGAATTGGCAGGCTGCATCTACCTGATCGGCAGAAGCGCCGTTTGCCTGCCATAAAACTCGCTGATCTACAGGAGAGTATTTAACGACAGGTAGACCTTTCCCTGCTATCCACTCACCGCCAATGTAATTTGCTTGATGATTCATTACGAAATTCCTCAATTGCAACAGCGCTTAATGACAAAGCCTTTAATTGTGAAAACACTTAAGAAAAAAGAGAAACGAAGCGTACCAGATCGCCATCATCCACATGCAACACCTCCATTTCTGCGGAGGTAAGCAGCAATTCATCGCTATCTAGCGGCTCAGAAACAGGCAGAAGGAGTGCTTTAAATGCCTGAAAATTCAGGTTAGAAACAATACATTGTACGCCACCCTGTGATCGGGAAACCTGGTCGTCTCTTTTCACATGCACAAGCCGGCTGGCTTTGATTGTACGTACATTGTCAATCTCGGCATCCAAGATAGCGCCCGCATCAAAAATATCGACCGCATCGTGATAAGCAAATCCCTCTTTTTCCAAAATAGCACGGGCGGGCAGCGTATTTTCATGTACCTGGCCAATGGTCTGGCGTGCTTCTTCTGGCAACAAAGGCACATAAATCGGATGAAATGGCATCAATTCTGCAATAAACGTTTTGGAGCCAATGCCAGTCAGATAGTCAGCTTCAGCAAAGGGAACATTGAAGAAATGTTTCCCCAGGGCATCCCAAAATGGCGATTCACCCTGTTGATTCGCCACGCCACGCATTTCCGCAAAAATGCATTTCGGGAAGAGATGCCTGAATGCGGCAATAAACAAAAAGCGGCTGCGGGAAAGAAAAACACCATTGCCTCCCCCGTGATAATCGGGATCAAGGAACAACGTACACAATTCACTGCATCCGGTATAATCCTGCCCAACAGTCAGCGTTTCAAATGTGTTATAGACGCCCAATTCGCGGGAAGCTCGCACTGATCGATGTATGCGAAAATTGTAGAAAGGTTCCTCCAGCCCAACAGCAACTTCCAGCGCACTAACACCAACAACACGATGCTTTTCCGTGTCTTCCAAGGTAAATAAAAATCCTTGTTGTGCTCGTCCCTTTGCATTGTTGAAAGAATCAATACTGCGTGAAATCCGTGCCGTCAGATATTCCTGATTATTGGGTAATGTCGTCAGGCCAATTCCTGCACGGGACGAAAGATTGAGGATATCCTCTAAATCTTCATATTGAACGGATCTAAATAGCATCATGATATCACCTCAAATCGGCTTTATTCCTGAACAAATCGCCTGAGGGCGTTTTCAAGGCGGCTGAAACCGTCATTGATATCCTGCTGTTCGATATTTAACGCAGGAGCAAAACGCAACACATTGGGGCCAGCTATCAAAGCAATCAGTCCCTCTTCCGCAGCAATATTGGTCAGGTTTTTCGCCTTACCCTGATATTTTTCAACCAACTCTGCTCCCAACAATAGCCCTTTACCACGCAACTCACTAAATACCTGATAACGCTGATTAAGCTCAGACATCCGCCGCATAAATTCATGGTGACGCTCTTGTACCCCTGCAAGAAACTCCGGTTGGTTCACCAACTCAACGACTTTGTTAGCAACGGCTGCCGCCAGCGGATTGCCGCCAAATGTTGTGCCGTGTGACCCTGGCTGGAAAGCCTCTGCGATATGTTGCCTAACCAACATGGCGCCAATTGGGAATCCACCACCAAGCCCTTTGGCACTGGTCAAAATATCCGGCTCTACCCCACCCCCCTCGTAGGCATACAAATACCCAGTACGACCAATACCCGTTTGAATTTCGTCAAAAATCAGTAACGCTTGATATTGATCACATAACTCCCGTAATACTTTTAAAAATGCCGGTTCGGCAGGGATCACCCCCCCTTCGCCAATGATCGGCTCAACGATCACAGCGCAGGTTTTTGCTGATATATGAGCCTTGATAGCGTCGATATCGTTAAATGGCAGATGAGTAATTTGCTGCGGTAGTGGAGCAAAATCTTGAGAATATTTAGGTTGCCCTCCGACAGTCACAGTAAATAATGTTCTGCCGTGGAAGGAGTTCTCAAATGAAATAATTTCGTTCTTATGATTTCCATATTTATCCAGCGCATATTTTCTGGCAATTTTTAATGCCGCTTCATTCGCTTCCGCTCCGGAATTACAGAAAAAAACCTTATCTGCGAATGTATTTTCAACCAGAGATTTCGCCAGTTTTAAAACAGGTTCATTTGTATAGCCATTACCGATATGCCACATATTCTCCATTTGAACATTTAATGCATTCTTTAATTCATCATTGGCATGGCCCAGTGAATTCACAGCAATTCCACCAGCAAAATCAACATATTCCTTACCATTCTGATCCCAGACACGCGAGCCTTTAGCAACGACTGGGATAAAATTTGCAGGTGAAAAACAGGGAACCATATACTGGTCAAACCAATTTCTTTGAATCGTGTTTAACATTTGTTTTTCCTCAAATGATTAAGGTATAAAAAAATAAGAATAATTTTATATATTATTAAATTTAACCTTTAATAATTGGTCTTATTTAAGTTATCAATTCATTGTTTCGATAAGCTCTCAATGAATTATTTCGATCTTGTTTGATCATGAATTGACCTCATAATTCCTTTGATATTTAACAAAGTCAACACAACTGAATCACAATTGATTTACTTTATGATGTTTTTCACAATTTATAAAAATGCATTTTTTTCAATTTATGCATCGTTTATGCATAAAAAAATAAATAAAAAGAAGTATGGAATTGAAGATAGTGGAGAGGGAGTATTATTGTTTAATAATTATTCAAAAATAATGGTTATAAGTTATTCCCATAAACTAAAAAATGTATTTGCAATTAGTAATTTTTATCCTATAAAAAATATTATTGTTTAAAATCAATCAATTAATTTTATTCTATCCGTTTTTAGTGCTTTAGAGTGAAACCCAACCTAAACCTCTTTGTACTATACCTATGCTATCTCCTATCCCTTAAAAGGGGAGCGATTTCTGAAAAAATAGTATTCCTCAAAATCCTTCAAATTATTCACCTGGTTAGTTACATGTAGTTATCATTAATATTGCTATTAATCTTTATCACAATTATATTTATTAATATTGCCATACCATAAATCACACTTGCAGTTTTATAAGAAAAAAATAACCATAGTGGATTGAGTAAGCAGATATATGAATTTTCATATTAATTATAACCTTCGACAATGGCTTGTTTTTTATGACTCTAATAGCTTATTTATATCGTCAATCTTGGGTATTACTGTTGGTATCGACAATAAGCGCATTAATTAGTGGGTTTGCCGGTGCTTCGATAGTCGGGATGATCAGTCAAGGAGTAACAGAAGAAATTAATCTAATTACATTTCTTTGGAGCTTTTTTGGCGTCTGTTTTATCTTTTTTATTACTAAAACCGTGTCAGAAATTACATTATCTCACTTAGCCCAATCCACTATTTTTTCATTACGTCTAAGTTTGAGTAATAAAATTTTGCGGGCACCACTCAAAAAACTGCATAAACTTGGACGGCACGGTTTATTAGCAGTTTTAACCAAAGACGTCGATGTTTTCGTCCATTCCTTTATGTTGGCCCCTTCTGTTTTTGGCAATATCACCCTAATCATAGCCTGTTTCGGTTATTTAGCCTGGATGTCCTGGCAACTGTTTCTCATTTTAGCGGCACTCAGTCTTATCGGCATGTATGTGTTTTATCTGTGGGAAAAATACCCATTACAATTAATGACAGATATGCGTGACCAAATAGATAAAATATATCTTAATTTCCAAAGCCTGATTGATGGTAGTAAAGAACTGCAACTCAATAAACAAAAAGGAAATCTTTTCATTAATAAAGTGATTGCTCCTGCCGCCAAAGTATTCCAGGAGATCTGTATTAAAGCCAACTCCAGCTATGCCTGGGTTATTAATGCCAGTTCTGTTACATTTTATGTCATGATTGGTATCATTATTTTTGTTGTCCCGATTTGGCTTCCCCAAGAACCATCAACATTGGTTACTGTATCGCTGCTTGTTCTCTTCTTATCAGGCCCAATCAGTGAAGTTATTGGCGCAATCCCAGAACTGAGAGAGGCGGAAGTTTCATTGAATAAAATGCGGCGTCTTGATAGCCAACTGGAAGAAGCCCTGTCAGTACAAGTTGAAGGCACGAACCCATTTAACCAGCAACAATCACTCGAGATTGAACTGAAAGATGTTGTCCACCATTACACAACGGATAAAGAAGATCGCCAATTTGCACTCGGCCCATTAAGTTTGAAAATATCGCAAGGCGAAATTGTTTTTATTGTCGGTGGGAATGGCAGTGGGAAAACAACCCTCGCCATGTTGCTTGTTGGCCTGTTTGAGCAAGAATCCGGCACTATCTCACTGAATGGTGTACAAGTAACACCAGCAAATAATGAACATTATCGTCAACATTTTGCTGCCGTTTTTTCTGACTACCATCTATTTGAGCAGTTACTCAACAGCGATGCGAATGTCACTGAAAAAGCAACACATTATATTGAAGCATTAAACATGGCACACAAAGTTAAAATCGTTGATGGCGGATTTTCCACCACAAATCTTTCCGCAGGCCAACGGAAACGACTGGCTTTGGTTTCAGCTTACTTAGAAGACCGTCCTATTTATCTGTTTGATGAGTGGGCAGCCGACCAGGATCCCATGTTTAAACGCTTATTCTATACTGAGCTGCTGCCAGAATTAAAAGCCAGAGGTAAAACTGTCCTGGTTATTAGTCATGATGATGCTTACTTTAATATAGCTGACCGCATTATTAAATTAGAGGATGGTCATATTAAAGAAGTTGATCATAAGGACCATTATATTCAATAAAATGAAATAACGCTTATAGCAAAGAGCCTGATAAAACAGGCTCTTATTTCACTTTATATACCCCAAAAAACTTGAGCAACAAAGTGAACAAAAAAATCACCAATGGCAATAAAATTTATCACATAATACCTATAATAAAATTAGACACATTAGAAAAACATTATTAGAAATGTGTAACAAAATCATTTAATGTAAAATTATCTAATTTTGTAATAAACATAAAAAATAAGACTGTTCTTTTTTATTAGAATGGTCAGTTATTTTTATTGTTTAAACCTAAGTGTGATTTTTGTTTTATCAGTTCTCATGTTTTTATTTTTTAATGTACCCATAAAAAGGGATCTATAGAATGAATTACCCTGAAAAATTGAAATCATTCCCTTTATCAGAAGCTCAACGCAGCCGCTGGTTTCAATATCAAATTGCCCCTGACAAACGCGGTCAGAATAATAGTGCATTTTGCGCTCACATTAAAGGATTAACGGCTAAGCGTTTAGAAGAGGCTCTCAACAAATTGGTACAAAGACATCCAATGCTGCGGGCAAGTTTTGGACTATACCACGGCGAATTAGGCTATTGCATCGCAGACAGCGCTAAAATCACACTTACAGTACATGATGCCCAACATCTTAGCGAAGAAACGCTTAAGCAGCGTGTTCAAGATGATTGCTGGCATATGTTTGATCTAGCCCATCCGCTGCGGGTTTATGCCAGTTGGTATCAGCGCAATCAACAAGAAAGTGTAATGGTCTTGACTTTTGATCATCTGGCCGTTGATGGCTGGTCTTATTGGATACTGTTAGATGAACTTGATGCTCTGCTCTCTGCAAAACCCCTGAAACCCGCACCAGAAAATAGTTTCCACGATTATGTGGAATGGCAACAACAATGGCTAAAAAGTGCCAGCGCTAAAAAACAACAACAATACTGGCAAAATACATTGGCGGGTGATTTGGCTGTCTCGCAATGGCCGCCTAAAAACAGCACTCTGCCCACCACAGGAAAAATATCGTTAAAGAAAATAATTAACAAATCACTGACACATAAGCTGCAAGCACTGGCCCTAAAATATGATAACAGCCTGTTTGCTGTTTTTCTGGCCGCCTACCAAATTCTTCTGAGCCGCTATACCGAAGTGGATGATGTCATTATCGGTTCTATCTTGCCGGGAAGAGGCCGTGCTCGTTGGGGAAAATTAGTTGGTGAATTTATCAATCCGGTTGCTTTACGCTGCCAGATAAACGGTGATATGACAGTACAGGAACATATCACACAAGCGACTAAGACCATCCGGCAGGGTATTGAAAACCAGAAATATCCGTTCACCAAGGTACTGGAACAACTGAAACTGCAACGCAATGCAGATACTCATCCCGTTTTCCAGACAGTCATGATATTCCAAAAAGCCAGATATATCGGTGACCTGACCACCCTCTGGATGGCGGAAGATGACGATGTCACGGTACAGTGGGGAAATGCAGAGTTGCGGTCTTTCTCATATCCTCTCTATGCCGATGTTCCCGTTCCATTGATGATAAATGTCTTAGAATCCGGCGATCATATCGGTTATACCTTTTATTACGATACTGCAATATTTGATGCAGCATTCATTTCCCAGCTTATGCAGAACCTCTTAACTCTGCTGGAAGCAATAGTCGATGATGAACAGCAAACAATTGATCGTTTGCCATTGATGGATGAACAGGCACGTCAGCGAGTCCTTCATGATTTTAACAACACGGATAAACCCTTCCCACAACACGCCTTAATCCATCAATTTGTTGAGCAACAAGCAGCACGCAACCCAACTGCAATTGCACTGCTGTATGGAAATACTCAACTCAGTTATATGGAATTGAATCAGCAAGCTAACCAGCTAGCTCATGCCCTTGTCGCAGCGGGAATTCATCCAGATGATCGCGTCGCCATTTGCATGGAGCGGAGTTTGGATATGGTCATTAGTCTGTTAGGGATTTTAAAAGCGGGGGCTGCTTATGTGCCACTCGATCCTGAATATCCCACAGACAGGCTCGCTTATATCCTGTCAGACAGTGAACCTGTGGTTCTGCTGACCCATCATAGCTTGCAAAAACAATTGCCCGTGACCGAACTTCCTGTTTGGTTTTTAGATAATCCAACCATTCAGGCCAATATTGCCCGTCAAGACGATGATAACTTAGAGGCTTCTCATTTAGGGCTAACATCGCGTCATCTGGCTTATGTACTCTACACTTCTGGCTCAACGGGATTACCCAAAGGCGTGATGAATGAGCACCGCGGTGTGGTTAACCGTTTGCTCTGGGCACAGGATACTTATCAATTAACCCCGCAAGATCGTGTCTTACAAAAAACGCCGTTTAGTTTTGATGTTTCTGTTTGGGAATTCTTCCTTCCCCTGATGTTTGGGGCTAAATTAGTGATGGCTCGCCCCGGCGGTCACAAAGAACCGCATTATTTATTGGAAGAGATAGAAAACCGTCATATCACGACGATCCATTTTGTGCCTTCCATGTTGCAAAGTTTTCTCCATTACATTCCGGCCGGACGCTGCCTTTCTCTGCGCCAAATTTTATGCAGCGGGGAAGCGTTGCCCTATGCCTTGCAACAACACTGTCTGTCCCATTTGCCTCACAGTGAACTGCATAATTTATATGGACCCACGGAGGCGGCCATTGATGTCACTGCCTGGCAATGTGTTCCGGATCGCTATATCGGGCAAGTGCCGATTGGGCATCCTATTGCCAATATCCAAATCTATATTCTCGATACCTACGGAGAACCTGTTCCAACTGGTGTGGCGGGGGAAATTTATATCGGGGGCGTGGGTGTTGCCCGTGGCTATTTGAACCTGCCTGAGTTGACTGCTGAACGTTTTATTAACGACCCATTCAATACCGATCCTGCTGCTCGTCTGTATAAAACTGGCGATCTGGGACGTTGGCTACCGGATGGCAGTATCACTTATCTGGGACGCAATGATTTTCAGGTCAAAATTCGCGGATTACGCATTGAACTGGGTGAAATTGAAACCCGCCTGACCCAATGTGCCGGCATTCGTGAAGCTATAGTTGTTGCCCGTGAAAATGGAGCCAATGACAAGCGACTGGTTGCCTATTTGATCCCAAATCAGGATAGCACACTGAGCATTTCTCAACTGCGTGAGCAATTAAGCCGAAATCTTGCCGATTACATGATACCGAGTGCCTTTGTAGTGATGGAGGCGTTTCCTCTCTCTCCAAATGGCAAACTCGATCGCAAGGCTCTGCCTGCTCCCGATCATGCTGCCATATCAACCCGTGAATATGCAGCTCCAGAAGGCGAAACCGAAGAGCAGTTGGCCGCCATTTGGCAAGCGTTACTGGGACTGGATCGGGTAAGCCGCTATGACAACTTCTTTGAATTGGGCGGGCATTCACTGTTAGTGCTACAGCTACAGTCACAAATCAAACAAACATTTGATGTTGAATTATCTATTCATCAACTGTTTTCCCACCCAACCCTCTGTCAACTTGAAGAATGCATTATCGACTCTCTATTACTGCAATTTGATTCAGAGTCTCTGCAAGAGATTTATAAATCAATGAATTAGATTTTAATTTACCTTGTTTTAAGTGGTGATAATCAAATGAATAATAACGAGCTTTCATCTCTACCATTAGCGGAACGCAGAAGACTACTTGAGTTAGCCACATCAGCAAAACTAACCCGCCAATCGACGCAAAAAACAACAATCACGGCTCAGTCGCGTGATAACGGTGTGCCTTTATCCTGGACACAACAACGCTTATGGTTCCTTGCTCAATTAGATCCTGCTGCACAAACGGCATACCATATGTCAGCGGGGTTAAACCTAAAAGGAAAACTGAATCTGAATGCCTTGCAAGCAGCCTTGGATCATATTGTGGCGCGCCATGAAATTTTACGTACTACCATCGTGACGGTAGAAGGTGAAGCACAACAAATCATTCATGATGCAGATTGCGGTTTTCCCCTGCTACAAGAAGATTTCAGCCAGCACTATTCAGAACACAGAACTGCGTCAGAACAACAAGCGGCAATTGAAAGAGTGGCCTATCTTGAGGCAAATCACCCCTTTGATTTTGTTAACGGCCCATTAGCACGGGGACGCTTGCTAAAACTGGCAGAAGAACAGCATATCCTGCTGTTAACTCAGCACCATATCATCTCTGATGGCTGGTCAGTCAGTATCTTTATGCAAGAACTGTCCACACTTTATCACGCATTCTGTCAAGGACAGCCTGACCCGATGCCAGCCCTGACAATTCAGTATGCTGATTATGTTCTCTGGCAGAAAAATGGGCTACAGGGAGAAGTGCTGGCAAAACAGGTCGAATTCTGGCGTAACACCCTGCAAGGTGCTCCCGCACTTCTGGAATTACCCACCGACCGTCCGCGTCCTGCAAAGCAAAGTTATCTCGGCGGACGCGTCAATATTGCTCTGCCTCCCGCATTGCAGGCAGGTTTAAAAACACTCAGCCAACGTCACGGAACAACCTTCTTTATGACGTTATTGGCTGGATGGGCTATATTGCTCAACCGCCTCAGTGGTCAGGATGATATTGTAATTGGCACTCCCATTGCTAATCGTCAACAACCTGAATTAGCGCCTTTAATCGGCTTTTTTGCCAATACATTGGCATTACGCGTGCAATTACACGATAACCCCAGTGTCAGTGAACTCCTGGCACAAGTGAAAAAACAAGCAATCAATGCATTTGCCCATCAAGACCTGCCCTTCGAACAATTGGTCGAGATCTTACAACCTCCGCGCAGCCTAAGTCATAGCCCAATTTTTCAGGTTATGCTGGCAACCAATAATACACCGGGACAACGGCATTTCGAGCTGCCGGGATTGGTATTGAATGAGCGGCCATTAATCAGGGATAGTTCTTACTTTGACCTGACATTAACCCTGGATGAAACAGAAAATGGGTTAGTGGGTGATCTGGAATATGCCCGTGATCTGTTCGATCACACTACGATTGAACGTATGCTAAGTCACTTAAACACGTTGCTGGCGGCAATGGTGGCTGATGATAGCCAGCGCGTGGCTGAACTACCACTGATAATCCCCCAACAGCGCCAACAATTGTTGGTGGATTTTAATGACACTACCCTCACCTACCCACAAGACAAATTGATCCACCAGCTATTTGAACAACACGCAGAGTCGATGCCTGATGCTATTGCCTTGGTGTATCAAAATACGCAACTGAGTTATACAGAGTTGAACCAACGCGCCAACCAACTGGCCCACAGACTGATTACCTTTGGTATACGCCCAGATGACCGCGTGGCACTGTGTGTCGGGCGCAGCCCGGATATGATCATTGGCATGTTGGGCATTCTCAAAGCAGGGGCAGGTTACGTTCCATTCGATCCAGAATATCCTGCCGAACGGCTGGCTTATCAGTTATCAGACAGCACCCCAACGTTATTGCTGACCGAAAAACATTTACAGGCGAGTTTACCGCTGACGGAGGTTCCGGTCTGGTTACTGGATGATGAAAATTATCTAAATATTGTGGCACAACAGCCAATCCATAATCCTGATGCCAGCCAGTTAGGGCTTCTGCCACATCATCTGGCCTATATTATCTATACCTCCGGTTCGACCGGAGTGCCTAAAGGTGTGATGCTGGAACACCGCAATGTTGTCAATTTTATTCATGCTCAACATCAAATCAGCCAACCCCAACCAGGGGATCGCATTCTGCAATTTGCGACTATGGCATTTGATACCTCCGTATCGGATATTTTTCCGACACTGGCTGCGGGCGCAACTTTAGTCCTGCGCCCTGCCCATATCCGTGTGCCGGATACGGAATTTATTGACTTTTTACAGCAGCAGAAGATTACCATCATGGATGTGCCGACTGCGTTCTGGCATCAATGGGTACAGGAGATGAAAGCCGATCGTACAGGTTTCAGCCCTTACCTGCATACGGTTATTGTTGGTGGTGAGAAAGCGGAATACCGCTATTGGGTAGATTGGCAATCATTGCCAGAAACGCAATCTTGTCGTTGGATCAACACCTATGGCCCAACTGAAACCACCGTTATCGTCACTTCACTGATACTAAATGGTGGCTCTTCCAACGAAATTGTCAACAACATTCCCATTGGTCGCCCCAATGCTAATTCGCGTATTTATATTCTCGATCCCTTCGGACAACCTGCTCCCATCGGGGTTAGTGGGGAGATTTATATTGGCGGTGCCGGTGTTGCTCGTGGTTACTTGAACCAACCAGAACTGACAGCAGAACGTTTCGTCCCCGATCCATTCAGCAAAGAACCTGATGCTCGCCTGTATAAAAGCGGTGATCTGGGACGCTGGCAGCCAGACGGCAACATTGAATATTTAGGGCGCAATGATTTTCAGGTCAAACTGCGTGGCTTCCGTATTGAATTGGGCGAAATCGAAGCGCAATTGGCAGCCTGCGACGGAGTCAAAGATGTTGTGGTCATTGCCCGTGAAGAGACGGCTGGCGACAAGCGTCTGGTCGCCTACCTGATACCACAACCTGGTGTTACGCTTACACCTTCCCACCTGCGTAAACAATTAAGCATCCATCTGATGGAACACATGATCCCCAGTGCATTTGTCATACTGGATGCATTTCCTCTGACCGGTAGCGGTAAATTAGATCGCAAGGCCCTGCCTGCACCAGATCATACGGCAATCGCCAGCCGTAAATACGAGACCCCTCAAGGGGAAATTGAGCAGAAACTGGCGGAAGTCTGGCAATCTCTGCTTGGGCTGGAGCAAGTGGGACGTCATGACAATTTCTTTGAGTTGGGTGGCCACTCTTTACTGACGGTACAAATGGCTACCCGCTTACGCCAAGTTTTCAACAGCCAAGTGGACTTGCAAGATCTCTTCACCCATCCAATTTTGTCAGATTTGGCACACTCACTGGATACAGCCAATCAGCCAGCACAGCATTCTACACAACCGGTGATATTACCCGCCGACCGGCAACAAGTTCTGCCCCTCTCTTGGGCACAACAACGCCTGTGGTTCTTGGCACAGTTGGATCCTGCCGCCCAGACGGCATATCACATCTCTGGCGGATTGCGTCTGAAAGGAGAGCTAAACCTGAATGCCCTGCAAGCAGCTCTGGACAGGATCGTTGCCCGCCATGAAATTCTGCGCACAACTATCAAAATGGAGGATGGTACAGCCCAGCAAGTGATTGCCAATGCAAATTGTGGCTTCAATTTGACCATTAAAGATCTCAGTCAATCAGATGAGGCAGAAAAACGGGCTGCTATTGATGCAACCGCTCAATTTGAAACTGACCATCCCTTTGATTTTGCTCTGGAGCCATTAATTCGCGGGCAATTACTGAAACTCACCAATGATGAACATGTTCTGTTGTTGACCCAGCACCACATGATTTCGGATGGCTGGTCATTAAACATCCTGATATATGAATTGACCACCCTCTACCGTGCTTTCATTCAGGGACAAGACGATCCACTGCCTGCACTGACAGTGCAATATGCTGATTATGCTCTCTGGCAGCGGCAATGGCTACAAGGTAAGGTGCTGGAAAAACAGGTCAATTTCTGGCGAGAAGCACTGCAAGGCGCCCCTGCGTTACTGGAATTGCCGACAGACAGAGCACGTCCTGCGGTTCAGAGCTACCGTGGGGATCAAGTGGCATTCACCCTTCCACCTGCATTAAGTGACAGCTTAAAAGCATTGAGCCAGCGCCATAGTTCCACACTATTTATGACCTTATTCACTGCATGGTCAATCTTGCTTGCCCGCATCAGTGGTCAACAAGACATTGTTATTGGAACGCCTATCGCTAACCGACAGCACAGTGAATTAGAACCGTTGATCGGTTTCTTTGCCAATACGCTAGCGCTCAGGGTGAAACTGGAAGATAACCCCACCGTTAGCTCATTATTGGCACAAGTCAAAGCCCATGCACTGGCAGCCTATGTACACCAAGACTTACCCTTTGAGCAATTGGTCGAAGCATTGCAACCGCCACGTAGCTTGAGTTATAGCCCGATATTTCAGGTCATGCTCGCGCTGGATAACACGCCAATACAACAATCCCTTGAATTACCCGATTTAGTGATAGATGAACTGCCGTTAACCCGAAAAAGCACTCATTTCGATCTGTCACTTTCCATGAACGATACCGATAATGGGTTGGTCTGTGAATTGGAATATGCCAGTGATCTGTTTGATCGTGCCAGCATTGAACGACTCGCAAGCTACCTGCAAACTCTGTTAGCAGCGATGGTTGCTGATGATTCTCTACGTGTACAAGATTTACCGTTACTGCAACCACAACAACGCAAGCAATTATTGGTAGATTTCAACAATACCGCTCAGGCCTATCCGCAAGATAGGTTGATCCACTCACTGTTCGAACACCAAGTCACGCAGACACCGAATGCCACTGCGTTGATATTCGGTGAAAACATATTGAGTTATACCGAACTGAATCACCACGCCAACCAGTTAGCTCATTATCTGATGGCATCCGGTGTGCGCCCTGATGATCGCATCGCAATCTGTGTTGAGCGTAGTCTGGATATGATCATCGGCATGTACGCTATCCTAAAGGCAGGTGCCGGTTATATTCCGCTTGATCCGGAATATCCCACAGAACGGCTGGCCTATCAGTTGTCAGACAGCCAACCTGTTTTATTGCTGACCCAGCGCCATCTACAGGCACATTTACCGATACAAGGCATACCCGTCTTGCTGCTGGATGATGACAACCACCGTAACGCGGTGGCACAACAATCCGGCCACAACCCTGATGCCCAGAAAATGGGTCTCCAACCACACCATCTGGCCTATATCATCTATACCTCCGGTTCCACCGGTCAGCCCAAAGGCGTCATGCTGGAACACCGCAATGTAGTGAACTTTATCCATGCCCAATGCCAAACCAGCAAACCCAAATCGGGGGATCGTATCCTGCAATTTGCCACCGTGGCATTTGATACATCGGTATCAGATATTTTCCCGACCCTGGCATCCGGCGCGACACTGGTTCTGCGCCCGCCACATATCCGCATACCGGATATCGCGTTTGTCTCGTTCCTGCGTGAGCAGAAGATCACCATTATGGATATGCCGACTGCTTTTTGGCACCACTGGGTACAGGAGATGGTGGCAGGCCGCAGTGGTTTCAGCCCTTATCTGCACACCCTTATTGTAGGTGGTGAAAAAGCGGAATACCGCCATTTAATGAATTGGCTGTCCAGTCCAGAAACCCAATCCTGCCGCTGGATCAACTCCTATGGTCCGACGGAGACCACCGTTATTGCCACAACTCTAAAACTGGACAACCAAAATCTACCGTACCTCGAAAATATTATCCCGATTGGTTATCCACTACCCAATACCCGCATTTATATTCTGGATGGACAGGGACAGCCAGTTCCCATTGGGGTAAGTGGAGAAATCCATATTGCCGGTGACGGTGTTGCCCGTGGTTATCTGAACCGCCCCGATGTGTCGGCAGAGAAATTTATTCCTGATCCGTTTAGCGAACAAGCAGATACCCGTATGTATAAAACGGGGGATTTGGGACGCTGGTTGCCCAACGGCATGATTGAATATCTGGGACGCAATGATTTTCAGGTCAAGATCCGTGGCTTTCGCATTGAGCTGGGAGAAATTGAAACCAGACTGGTTGCTTGTGAAGGTGTCATGGATGCTGTAGTGATCGCCCGTGAAGAAGAAACCGGTGATAAACGCCTGGTTGCTTACCTCATTCCACAATCGGGAGTCACACTCAACCCCGCCTGCCTGCGTGAGCAATTGAGTTCCGGTTTGATGGAACACATGCTCCCCAGTGCCTTTGTCATACTGGATTCTTTTCCGCTGACCACCAATGGCAAGCTGGATCGCAAAGCCCTGCCCGCACCGGATAGCTCTGCCATAGTCAGTCGCAAATACGAAGCGCCGCAAGGAAAAACTGAACAAACCCTGGCCGCAGTTTGGCAATCCCTGCTTGGCTTGGAGCAAGTGGGACGCCATGACAATTTCTTTGAACTGGGTGGGCACTCTTTACTGGTAGTCAATCTGATCGAGGAATTACGCCAGCATGACCTACTCCTTGATGTTAGTACGGTCTTCTCTGCACCAACATTGGCAACCATGAGCGCTCGTTTAAATCAAAAAACCGCTCAAGGTGTCACAGAATTGATGGTTCCACCAAACCTGATCCATGAAGACAGCCAGATGATTACCCCAAACATGCTGCCTCTGGTGGAGTTAACACAAAACCAAATCGAGGAGATTGTCAATCTCGTTCCTGGAGGTGTTGCCAATATTCAGGATATCTACCCACTGGGGCCATTACAGGCAGGTATCCTGTTCCACCATTTGTTGCAAACCGAAGGCGATATCTATCTGGACAATCAGCTTATGGCGTTTGATAGCCGAACACGTTTAGATACTTTCTTACAGATACTTCAACAAGTCATTGATCGGCACGATATCCTGCGCAGTGCTGTGCATTGGCAAGAATTGCCAGAACCTGTTCAGATTGTCTATCGTCATGCACCGCTGCCGATTATTGAACACACGTTGTTAACAGAAGCGCAATTACGCCATCTCACTGATCCACACACGGTGCGAATGGAGATCACTAAAGCACCACTTCTAACGGCACATATTGCTCAAGATCCTGAATCTGGACAGTGGCTGCTCTCCTTATTGCACCACCATTTAGTTTGCGATCACATCTCATTAAGCATGATCTTCAATGAGATTAATACGCTGATCTTGGGAGAAAGCGACAGCCTTCCGGTTCCCCTGCCTTATCGTAATTTTATCGCCCAGACCCGTAGTGTGCCGCAGGAAGTCCATCAAGCCTATTTCCGCAAGCAACTTGGGGATGTTGAAGAACCTACTTTGCCCTTTGGATTACTCGATGTACAAGGCAACAACCTCAAAGAAAACGATCTAAAAGAAACAAACCGCAATAAAATCGTAGAAAATACCGTCACATTGGATAGCGAACTCGCCCACACCTTGCGTAACTGTGCCCGCCAACTCGGCATGAGTGCCGCAGTGCTGTTCCATGTCGCATGGGCGCAAGTATTAGCCCGATGCAGTGGGCGAAGCGATGTGGTGTTTGGCACGGTCCTACTGGGACGCTTACAGGGCGGAGTCGGTGCTTCCGAAGTACTGGGTATGTTTATCAATACCTTGCCTATCCGCATTCGGTTACAGGAGCGTACAGTTAAGCAGGCAGTCCGGGAAACCCATCAACAACTCAGTGAATTGCTCGATCACGAGCAAGCATCATTGGCCGTTGCCCAGCGTTGCAGTGGCATCCAGGCACCATTACCATTGTTTAACAGCTTGCTGAATTTCCGCCATAGCCCACGTAATGCATCTCAATCTGCATCGTTGGCATGGGAAGGTGTACAGATACTCAGAGGTGAAGAACGCAGTAACTATCCACTGTCACTGGATGTAGATGACTTTGATGATGGATTTGCACTCACCGCACAGTGCAGTCAGCAGATTAATCCGGCGCGTATCAACGCCTATATGGATATGGCGTTAAGAGGAACTATCGCAGCCCTGCAACACACGCCGGAACAGAAAATTGAATCGCTCGATATTCTGTCCTCGGAAGAGCGCATTCAAGTATTGGAAACATTTAACGATACTGCCGTCGATCTTACGCCAGATGTTTTAATTCACCAATTGTTTGAACAGCAAGTGGAACGGACACCTGATGCCACCGCATTAGTGTTTGGTGAAAATCAGGTGACTGGTGAAAGCCAATTGAGCTATGCCGAACTGAATCACCATGCCAATCAACTGGCTCATCATCTGATTGCATCCGGCGTACGCCCCGATGACCGTATCGCTATCTGTACCGATCGCAGTCTGGATATGATCATTGGCATGTATGGCATCCTTAAAGCAGGTGCAGGTTATATTCCCCTTGATCCAGAGTACCCCACAGAACGACTGACTTATCAGTTATCAGACAGTAAACCCACCTGGTTGTTGACTCAACGCCATTTGCAAGCACGTTTGCCGGTACAGGATATTCCAACCCTATTGTTGGATGATGACGGCTATCGTAACGCGGTAGCACAACAACCTATTCATAACCCCGATATTGGTCAAATGGGGCTTCAACCACACCATCTGGCCTATATCATCTATACCTCCGGTTCCACTGGACAACCCAAAGGCGTGATGCTGGAACACCGCAATGTGGTGAACTTTATCCATGCTCAACGCCAGACCAGCCAACCACAATTGGGTGATCGTATTCTGCAATTTGCCACCGTGGCGTTTGATACTTCGGTATCCGATATTTTTCCAACCCTGGCATCCGGTGCGACATTGGTTCTTTGCCCGCCTCATATCAGAGTACCGGATGCGACATTTGTCGCCTTCTTACGCGAACAGAAGATCACCATCATGGATATGCCCACGGCCTTCTGGCATCACTGGGTACAGCAGATGATGGCGGGTCGCAGTGGTTTCAGCCCCTATCTGCACACCCTTATTGTGGGTGGAGAGAAAGCGGAGCATCGTCATCTAATGAGCTGGTTGTCTCACTCGGAAACGCAATCCTGCCGCTGGATTAACTCCTATGGCCCGACTGAAACAACTGTTATTGCTACAACGCTGACGATAGATAACAAGCAAATTCCATATATCAATGACAATATTCCGATTGGTCGCCCATTGCCCAATACCCGTATCTATATTTTGGATACCCTCGGTCAACCGGTTCCTATTGGTGTCAGTGGTGAAATTCACATTGCTGGTTTAGGTGTCGCACGGGGTTATCTAAATAAGCCGGAGATGACAGCGGAGAAATTTGTTGCCGAGCCATTCAGCGCACAGCCAAATGCGCGCATGTACAAAACCGGTGACTTAGGACGCTGGTTGCCAAACGGCATGATTGAGTATCTGGGACGCAACGATTTTCAAGTCAAGATACGCGGCTTCCGCATTGAACTGGGGGAAATTGAAGCACAACTGGCCGCCTGTGAAGGTGTCAGAGATGCTGTGGTCATCGCCCGTGAAGAAGAAACCGGCGACAAACGTCTAGTGGCATATGTCATTCCACAATCCGGTTTCACAATAGAGGCCAATGGTCTGCGTGAACAACTGAATCACCGTCTGGCTAGCTATATGGTGCCTGGCGCGTTTGTTGTACTGGAAACCTTCCCGCTCACCGGAAGCGGCAAACTAGATCGCAAAGCACTGCCAGCGCCAGATCGTTCAGCCATCGCCAGCCGTGAATACGAAGCGCCCCAAAGTGAAATCGAACAGCAAATTGCCGCTATCCTACAGAATTTATTGGGGTTAGAACAAATAGGACGCCATGACAGCTTCTTTGATCTGGGTGGAAATTCCCTATCAATCATTCAGTTAATGGCAAGATTGCGTGATGCATTCCATCTTGAAGTGTCTATTCAAGACATATTTACCCATCCAGAACTTTCTGAACTCGCCGAGCTTATCGCATCAAGACAGATTGAAACCTTTTTCGCACAAGAAGATATCGAATTGCTGCAAAAAGAATTGGAAAACTTGTCCGAAGATGAACTGCGTGCCCTGTTAAATGGAGATAATTAATTAAATGAGTAACGAAGAACTAAGCCTACTTGAATTAAGACAAGCGGTACTCCAGAAAAAAATTAAAGAACGCATTAAAAACAGTCAGATTGGGGAAAACAAGCAGATCGGAGAAAAAAGGCAAATTATACCGAGAAACGCTGATCAGCAAACGCTTCCCCTATCCTGGGCACAACAACGCTTATGGCTCCTGGCACAGTTAGATCCAGCAGCACAAACGGCATACCACATTCCAGGTGGTCTGCGTCTGCAAGGTTATCTGAATTTAGATGCCCTGCAAGCAGCATTAAACAGAATTGTTGCTCGTCATGAAATTTTACGTACTACGATCAAGAGAGCCAAGGGCATCAAGATGGCCGAAGGCCAGGCCCTACAAATTATTGGTAAACCAGATAGCGGCTTCTCTTTGGCAGTGGAAGATCTCAGCCATCTGCCTGCGGAAGAGCAACAAACTATCATCGAAGAGACAATCCAGCGTGAAACCAGCCAGCCATTTGACTTCGCACAAGGTCCCCTAATCAGGGGACGCTTGCTGCGACTGGCTGAAAATGAACATATCCTGCTATTAACCCAGCATCATATTATTTCCGATGGTTGGTCTCTTAATATCCTGATGCACGAGCTATCCACGCTTTATCATGCGTTCAGCGAAGGACAGGGTGATCCCTTGCCCGCGTTGACACTCCAATATGCTGACTATGCCCTTTGGCAAAGGGAGTGGCTACAGGGAGAACTATTGGAAAAACAGGTGAATTTCTGGCGCGATGCGTTACAGGATGCTCCTGCACTTTTGGAACTACCGACAGACAGGCCACGTCCAGAGAAACAGAGTTATGCCGGAGGGTATGTTGATATCACTCTGTCACCGGAACTGAGTGCCGGATTAAGAAACCTTTGCCAGCGTCACGGGACAACATTATTTATGACCCTGATGGCGGGATGGGCAACTTTGCTGTCCCGTCTTAGCGGGCAGAAAGATCTGGTGATTGGCACACCTGTCGCTAATCGGCAATATAGCGAATTAGAGCCGTTAATTGGATTTTTTGTTAACACACTGGCTCTGCGAATTCAAATAGATGACAATCCAACGGTCAGCGCTTTGCTAGCCAGGATTAGGGCCCATACACTGAATGCCTACGCGCATCAGGATCTGCCATTCGAACAGTTGGTGGAAGTACTCAAACCACCACGTAGCCTCAGTTACAGTCCGATTTTTCAGGTTATGATGTCAGTGGATAATACCCCTGGACAGCAGAATATAGCATTACCGGATATCACTATTAGTGAAATCAATCTGGCCGAAAACAGCTCGCATTTCGATCTGTCCCTCTCGATAAATGATACTGAAAATGGCTTAGTGGGTGGCCTGGAATATTCCAGTGATCTGTTTGACCATGCCAGCGTTGAACGCATCGCCAGTTACCTGCAAACCCTGCTGACCGCGATGGTTAAAGATGATTCGCAACCAGTGGAAAGTTTACCACTATTGCAACCATACCAACGCACTCAAGTGTTAGACGATTTCAATGATACGGCCTTCCCATACCCACAAACGTTATTGATTCATCAACTGTTTGAACAACAGGTGGAACAAACCCCTGACGCCACGGCGTTAGTGTTTGGCGATAGCCAACTGAGTTATGCAGAGCTAAACCGCCACGCTAACCAACTGGCACACCATTTGATCGCTTCTGGCGTGCGCCCCGATGATCGCGTGGCAATCTGCGCTGAGCGCAGTCTGGATATGATCATTGGTCTGTACGCTATCCTTAAGGCCGGCGCCGGCTACATTCCACTCGATCCGGAATACCCAGCCGAACGTCTGGCCCACCAATTATCGGACAGCAAGCCGGTGTTATTGCTGACTCAACAGCATCTACAGACCCGTTTACCAATACAGGATACCCCTGTCTGGCTGCTGGATGATCAACATAATCGGGACAACGTGGCAAAACAACTAGCCCATAATCCCGATACCGATCAATTGGGGCTTAAGCCGCACCATCTGGCTTATATCATCTATACCTCCGGCTCTACCGGACAGCCTAAAGGTGTGATGCTGGAACACCGCAATGTGGTGAATTTTATCCATGCCCAACACCAAACCAGTGAACCACAATTAGGGGATCGTATCCTGCAATTTGCCACCGTGGCGTTTGATACCTCGGTATCCGATATTTTCCCCACCCTGGCATCGGGAGCAACACTGGTTCTGCGTCCGCCCCATATCCGGATACCGGATATCACTTTTGTCACCTTCCTGCGTGAGCAGAAGATCACCATTATCGATATGCCAACGGCCTTCTGGCACCACTGGGTACAGGAGATGGTGGCAGGACGCAGTGGCTTTAGCCCACATCTGCACACCCTCATTGTGGGCGGTGAAAAAGCGGAGTACCGCCATTTAATCAGTTGGCTGTCTCATCCGGAAACCCAATCCTGCCGCTGGATTAACTCGTATGGTCCCACGGAAACCACGGTGATTGCCACCACGCTGACATTGGATCATCAAAATTCATCGCACCTCAACGGTGTTATCCCGATTGGTTATCCATTGCCCAATACACGCATTTATATTCTGGATACCCAGAGTCAGCCGGTTCCCATTGGCGTCAGTGGTGAAATCCATATTGCCGGTGCAGGGGTGGCCCGTGGCTATCTCAATCGCCCCGATTTAACCGCAGAGAAATTTGTGGCAGATCCGTTTAGCGCCCGGCCCGATGCCCGCATGTATAAAACCGGCGATCTGGGGCGCTGGCTGCCCAATGGCACGATTGAATATTTAGGGCGCAATGATTTTCAGGTCAAGCTACGCGGTTTCCGCATTGAATTAGGGGAAATTGAGGCGCAACTGGCGGCTTGCGAAGGCGTCAGCGATGCCGTAGTGATTGCCCGTGAAGAAGACACCGGTGACAAACGTTTAATCGCTTATGTGATCCCCGAAACCGGCATGACACTGAGTCCGGCTGAATTACGTAAGCAACTGAGCACCAGATTGATGGAACATATGCTACCCAGTGCCTTTGTTATGCTGGGTGCTTTCCCAATGTCCGCCAACGGTAAACTGGATCGCAAAGCCCTACCGGCGCCGGATCGGAGCGCTATCGTCAACCGTGAATATGAAGTTCCACAAGGCGAAACTGAACAAACACTGGCCGTAGTCTGGCAATCCCTGTTGAATGTGGAACAAGTCGGGCGGCAAGACAATTTCTTTGAACTGGGTGGGCATTCACTGCTCGTGGTCAATTTGATTGAGCAACTACGCCTCCACGACTTGTCTCTGGATGTCAACGCGGTCTTCTCTGCCCCCACACTGGCGGCTATGAGCGCCCTAATTCGTCACAATAACACTCAGACTACAACCCTACAGGACGTACCGCCTAACCTGATTAGAGAAGACAGCTCTGTCATTACGCCAGATATGCTGCCACTGGTGGAATTGACCCAAGACCAGATAGATCAGATTGTTTCCCATGTAACAGACGGTATCTCCAACATCCAGGACATTTACTCATTGGGGCCATTGCAGGAAGGCATCCTGTTCCACCATTTGCTGGAAACAGAAGGTGATCTCTATCTGGACAACCATCTGATGATCTTCGACAGCCGAACGCGGTTGGAGCTTTTCTTGCAAGCCCTCCAGAAGGTGATTGACCGGCACGATATTCTGCGCAGCGCCGTTTACTGGAAAGAGCTTCTTAAACCAGTACAAATCGTCTATCGTTATGCACCACTGCCGATCACTGAGCTCACGCTATCGGCAGAGGCCCCCCCAGAAACTCAGCTACGCCGCCTTACCGATCCCCGTGCAATACGGATGGATATAACCAAAGCACCACTGTTAGCTGCTCATATAGCCAAAGATCCAGCCTCCGATCAATGGTTACTCTCCTTGCTGTATCACCACTTAGTTTGTGATCACATATCACTGGATATGATATTCAGTGAAATACAAACCTTACTTTTGGGTGAAAGTGAAAATTTACCAACACCACTGCCTTACCGAAACTTTATCGCGCAGATCCGCAACGTGCCGTTGGAGGTTCACCAAAACTATTTCCGCGAATTATTGGGAGATGTGGAAGAACCCACTCTGCCATTTGGGTTACTTGATGTACAAGGTGGCAGTCTCAATGAAATAGAGGAAGATGTTCTCACTCTGGATAGCAAGCTCGCCCAAAATCTCCGGGATTGCGCCCGTCAATCGGGTATGAGTGCCGCCGTACTGTTTCATGTGGCCTGGGCACAGGTGCTGGCTCGATGCAGTGGACGGAATGATGTCGTATTCGGCACTGTTCTGTTGGGACGGTTACAAGGTGGGGTTGGTGCATCCGAAGTGCTGGGGATGTTTATCAATACCTTACCTATTCGCGTTAAGTTACAGGCACGTACCGTTAAACAAACAGTACAGGAAACTTATCAGCAGTTAACCGCACTACTGGAACATGAGCAGGCACCTCTGGCTGTCGCCCAACGTTGCAGTGGCGTCCAGCCGCCCTTGCCGCTGTTTAACAGCCTGCTGAATTTCCGCCATAGCCCAGGTGAAGATGAGCAAGTGGCCTCAATCGCCTGGGAAGGCATTGGTGAGATAGAGAGTGAA
>NZ_NKHQ01000006.1:61130-63813 GCF_014467265.1 Xenorhabdus sp. TS4
CCTGCCCGTCTGGTTGCTGGACGATAAAACCCAGCGAAATAAGGTGGCACAACAGCCGATCCATAATCCTGATGTGCAACTTAAGCCCCATCATCTGGCCTATATTATCTATACCTCCGGCTCCACCGGTCAGCCCAAAGGCGTGATGCTGGAGCACCGTAATGTGGTGAACTTTATCCATGCTCAGCACCAGACCAGCGAACCACAATTGGGGGATCGTATCCTGCAATTTGCAACCATCGCCTTTGATACCTCGGTATCCGATATTTTTCCCACCCTGGCATCGGGAGCAACACTGGTTCTGCGTCCGCCCCATATCCGGATACCGGATATCACTTTTGTCACCTTCCTGCGTGAGCAGAAGATCACCATTATCGATATGCCCACGGCCTTCTGGCACCACTGGGTACAGGAGATGATGGCAGGACGCAGTGGCTTTAGCCCACATCTGCATACCCTTATTGTGGGCGGCGAAAAAGCGGAGTACCGCCATTTAATCAGTTGGCTGTCTCATCCGGAAACTCAATCCTGCCGCTGGATTAACTCGTATGGTCCCACGGAAACCACGGTGATTGCCACCACGCTGACATTGGACCAAAAAAATCCACCGTATCCCGAAGGTGTTATCCCGATTGGTTATCCGCTGCCCAATACCCGTATTTATATTCTGGATATGCACGGCCGACCGGTTCCCATTGGCGTCAGTGGTGAAATCCATATTGCCGGCGCGGGTGTGGCCCGTGGTTATCTCAATCGCCCGGATTTAACCGCGGAGAAATTTGTGGCAGATCCGTTTAGCCCCCGGCCCGATGCCCGTATGTATAAAACCGGCGATTTGGGGCGCTGGCGGCCCAATGGCTCGATTGAATATTTAGGGCGCAATGATTTTCAGGTCAAGCTACGCGGTTTCCGCCTTGAACTGGGGGAAATTGAGGCGCAACTGGTGGCTTGCGAAGGTGTCAGCGATGCCGTGGTGATCGCCCGTGAAGAAGACACCGGTGATAAGCGTTTGGTTGCATATCTGATCCCGGAAACCGGCATCACGCTAAAACCGGCCGATTTGCGTGAACAACTCAGTACCCGCCTGCTGGAGTACATGCTGCCCAGTGCCTTTGTGATGCTGGACGCCTTCCCGATGTCCGCCAACGGCAAACTGGATCGCAACGCACTGCCGGCACCGGATCGGCACGCTATCGTCAGCCGTGAGTACAAAGCACCACAAGGCGCAACCGAACAGAAACTGGCGGCAGTCTGGCAATCGATTCTGGAACTGGAACAGGTCGGGCGCCATGACAACTTCTTCGAACTGGGCGGCCATTCCCTGCTGGTCGTCAGTCTGATCGAACAGTTACGCCAGCAAGGGTTTTCTCTGGAGGTCAGCGCGGTCTTCTCTGCCCCCACCCTGGCGGCCATGAGCGCCCGCTTACATCAGAAGCAAAATGCGGAGACCTCTGTCATTCCGCCTAACCTGATCCGCGAAGACAGTCCGCACATTACGCCGGCTATGCTGCCACTGGTGACATTAACCCAGGCCCACATTGACCATATTGTTGACCATGTTCCGGGCGGTGTCGCCAATATTCAGGATATTTACCCGCTTGGCCCCTTGCAGGAAGGTATCCTGTTCCACCATTTACTGGCAGAAACCGGCGACACCTACCTTGAAAATATTTTGATGCACTTTGACAGCCGACCACGGCTGGACAGTTTCTTGCAGGCGTTGCAGCGGGTGATTGACCGGCACGATATTCAACGCAGTGCCTTTCACTGGCAGCAACTTCCGATCCCTGTGCAAGTGGTCTACCGTCATGCGCCACTGCCGATAACGGAACTGACGTTATCCGCAGGAGAAAGTGCCGAGACTCAACTACGGCGTCTGACTGATCCGGACAGAATACGGTTAGATATTACCCGCGCCCCATTACTGGCTGCTTATCTGGCCCAAGATCCTGACACCGAACGGTGGTGGTTAAGCCTGCTGCATCACCATCTGGTGTGTGACCATCTGTCACTGGACATCATTTTCAGCGAAGTACAGGCGCTGATGCAGGGGGAGGAAGAACACCTGCCCGCTCCATTGCCTTACCGCAATTTTATCGCCCAAACCCGTCAGGTGCCGATTGAAGTCCATCAGGCCTATTTCCAGCAGTTACTGGGCGATGTAAACGAGCCAACTTTACCGTTTGGGTTACTGGATGTGCAGGGAAACAGCCGCGATAAAATCGTGGAAGATATCGTCACGTTAGATGACGAGCTGGCTCGTCAGATCCGGGATTGCGCCCGCCAATCGGGTATCAGTGCCGCCGTACTGTTCCATGTGGCCTGGGCCCAGGTGCTGGCGCAATGTTGCGGCCGTGAGGACGTGGTCTTCGGTACTGTGTTATTAGGTCGGTTACAGGGCGGCATGGGCGCTTCTCAGGTGCTGGGGATGTTTATCAATACCCTGCCAGTCCGTATCCAGCTACAAGCCCGTACCGTGAAGCAGGCGGTACAGGAAACCTATCAGCGCCTGAGCGAATTGCTGGATCATGAACAGACCCCGCTGGCGATTGCCCAGCGGTGCAGTGGCGTCCAGCCTCCCTTACCGCTGTTTAACAGCCTGCTGAATTTCCGCCATAGCCCAGGTGAAGATGAGCAAGTGGCCTCAATCGCCTGGGAAGGCATTGGTGAGATAGAGAGTGAA
>NZ_NKHQ01000006.1:63913-252453 GCF_014467265.1 Xenorhabdus sp. TS4
CCTGCCCGTCTGGTTGCTGGACGATAAAACCCAGCGAAATAACGTGGCACAACAGCCGATCCATAATCCTGATGTGCAACTTAAGCCCCATCATCTGGCTTATATCATCTATACCTCCGGCTCCACCGGTCAGCCCAAAGGTGTGATGCTGGAGCACCGTAATGTGGTGAACTTTATCCATGCTCAGCACCAGATCAGTGAACCACAATTAGGGGATCGTATCCTGCAATTTGCGACCATTGCCTTTGATACCTCGGTATCCGATATTTTTCCCACCCTGGCCGCCGGTGCGACACTGGTTCTGCGTCCTGCTCATATCCGTGTACCGGATGCAGAATTTGTCGATCTGTTAAATAAGCAGAAAATCACTATTATGGATATGCCCACCGCCTTCTGGCATCAATGGGTACAAGAGATGATGGCAGGACGCAGTGGTTTCAGCCAATACCTGCGCACAGTTATTGTCGGTGGTGAGAAAGCGGAACTACGCCATTTGCTGAGCTGGCAATCTATAGCAGAAACGCAATCCTGCCGCTGGATTAACTCTTATGGCCCTACCGAAACCACGGTAATTGCCACCACCTTAACCCTCAATGATAAAGGTCAAGATTCGCCTGAATTGACTGACATTATCCCGATTGGTTATCCGCTGCCCAATACCCGTATTTATATTCTGGATACACACGGCCGGCCGGTTCCCCTAGGTGTCAGTGGTGAAATCCATATCGGTGGAGCAGGTGTTGCCCGTGGCTATCTCAATCGCCCCGATTTAACTGCGAAAAAATTTGTGGCGGATCCGTTTAGCGAACAGTCAGATGCCCGTATGTACAAAACGGGTGATCTGGGACGTTGGTTACCCAATGGTATGATTGAGTATTTGGGACGCAATGATTTTCAGGTTAAGATCCGTGGCTTCCGCATTGAACTCGGTGAAATAGAAACTCGTCTGGCGCAATGCCAGGGCGTGCAGGAAGCCATTGTCCTGGTCCGAGAAATAACACCTGATGATAAACGTCTCGTTGCATATGTTCAGCCTGAATCCGGTGTAAACTTGGTTCCCAGTGAGCTGCGTCAGCAACTTGCTCAACATCTTGCCGAGTATATGCTGCCCAGTGCATTTGTAACCCTTGACACTTTCCCGCTTACCTCTAATGGCAAAATCGATCGTCAGGCTTTCCCTGCTCCCGATCAATCTGCCATCGTAGCCCGTGATTATGAAGCCCCTCAAGGTGAGGTTGAAATAACACTGGCGCAAATTTGGCAAGATCTGCTCGGATTAGAACGTGTCAGCCGGCATGACCATTTCTTTGAGTTAGGAGGACATTCGCTGCTTATTTTGAAAGCCTGCTCTTTGGCAATTGAAAAACTTGGACTTCAGCAGAATATGATGGCGAGCTTGATGACGTTTACCACTATCAAAGAACAAGCCAGAACCATTGAAGATCGAGATAATATCTATGTTGGTTCTATGGTCGGCCTGTCACGAAACATCAAAGCAACACCGCTGTTCTTTGCTCCCGGCGCCGGAGGACATGTGCTCTATTTACGGGAATTGGCGACAGCATTGGAAGGTGCTTATTCCGTTTGGGGTATGCAATCACCAGAGTTAGATGGACGCAGCGATCCCCCACCATACCTTGAGATGAACGGCCTTGAAGCAATGGCCAGCGTTATGATCGATGATCTTAAGAAAGTTCAACCAAATGGCCCTTATTACTTAGGTGGACACTCTTTCGGAGGCTGGCTCGCATTCGAAATGGCCCGACAACTCCTCCAGCAAGGTGAAAGCATTGGCTTGCTGGCTTTAGTTGATTGTGAATCCCCTCTGGAGAGCTTAACCCAAGAGATCGAATCAGAATGGCCTAATAGCCGCTGGCTGGCCGAGTTTGGCAATGTACTTGCTGCATTGGAGGGAGCAGAGGAAAACTTTACCGAAGAAGAATTCCAATCCATGACAGAAGAAGAACAACTCGATAACTTGCGACTTCGTCTAATTGAAGAGGAACTCTTACCGCCTCAACTTGAACTTAAAGAAATCGCCACCTATTTAAGTGTTTTCAAGGCTCACTCTTTAGCAACTTATCAGCCGCAAGAACGCTATCCAGGAACACTTCATCTGTTTCTGGCTAACGATAACCAAGAATATGAAGGACGAGATACCTCTGTTGAGAGCATTATTGATGGATGGAAAACGTTAGTGACTGGAGAAGTTATCTCCGAAACTTTATCCGGTGACCACATAACGATTATGCGTCAACCTTGCATTCAGGGTTTAGCATCCGCTATAGTCGGTGTGAATAAATGAGTATAAATATAAACCACCCATAAATTGCTGGCAGCTAATGGCTGCCTTATCCACTAAAAAACCTCGTTGAAAATAGCGAGGTTTTTTTATCTCAGGAAATTAAAATAAAAAACAGTGATAAAAACAGAATAAAAATAAATCTTACAAATTTAAATGGTATTATTTATTAATCAAAAACAATATAAAACTAAATGAATACTTTTTAAAGGCCAGATTCAATATAAGAGCCACCCCTCACCTTGACATATAAACACACCCCCTTATTCTAGTTATTCATCTCAGTTATCAACCATAAGGAAAAAAGCCATTATGTCTAAAGATAAATTAATTCATGGTGCTATATTCTATACTGAAAAGAATTATAGCGGGGATATTTATGCATATTCAGAAAATAGTCAGGAAGTTAATTTAATTGGTACTCCATTAAATGATAAGTTTCGTTCCGTTAAAATTGGAACAAATTCTATCGTGTTCGCTTGGCGGCATGGAAATGATAGTCAAGCAGGACAAATTTACCGTGAATGGGATACAAGCCAACCAGATATCAGCGATATTCAAGGATTATCAAAGTTTATTGTATCACCCGCAAACCGTGATTTACTCGCGGTAAAATTGATTAATGAATCAGGTGTTGATCAAATATTCAGAGCTCATATTCAAACCTATAAAATTCCCAATCCCGTAGATTGCTATTCAAATGGAGACTATGAAATAGTCGGGTTAATTCCTAAAGATGGTCTACAGTATGTGGCATTCGTTGTCGTCTTTGATCAGAAGAATATTCCGGTTACTCAAGGAGCCGTCTATTTTAAACATGATGATCAAGGTCTTGAAATCATTACTTATGATACAACCAAACCACCCCATATTCGGTTTGAAAAAATAGATGGTTATCATTTTAAATTCTTCCTGGAAAAATTTAATTAATAAAAATGAAATACCAAATTAGATATTTACTAATGTTCATAAAATAACAAAGCATGTAATAAAAAAGGGGTATGTTTTGTAAATAGACATCCCCCTGACAAACTACTCCACTTGATTGTTACGCGCTAACCATAAGGAGAGAGCCTTCAGTGAATCCTGTGTGAACTCATCACAACGCGCCGTGATCTCTTGTGGCGTTAACCAGTAAACTGCGGCGACTTCTTCTTCCTGCAATGCAAATGGTCCATGGCTCACACAACTGAACAAACCACCCCATATACGACAAGTGTCCTCTTCATAATAAAAAACACCATGTTCGGCAAAAGGAACACCTGCAATCCCCAATTCCTCTTCGGCTTCCCGACGCGCAGCCTCAAGCAAAGTTTCTCCCGCCATCACAACACCACCAGCCGTTGCATCCAATTTTCCCGGATAAAAGTCTTTCGTTTCTGTACGATGCTGAACCAGAATTTTGCCCATTCCATCATGCATGACAACATAAGTGGCACGATGCCTCAAATTTTGCGCTCTCATCTGCTGACGAGACGATTGCGCAATGACTTCATTGTCTTCATTGACAATGTCAATCCATTCAATATTTGCTGATTTTTCTTGCATCATTCTAAAAACCTTTTATCAATGAGTTGCATGTTACTTTTTGCAGTAAATTTATAACATTTATAAACAAACGATGGTAAGGTAACATCGTTACATTTTTCAGAAAGTTATTATCGCTGGAGGTTATATGATAGATCTATACTATGCCCCAACTCCAAATGGCTATAAAATCACCTTTTTTCTTGAAGAAGTCGGCATTCCTTACACTATCTATCCCATCAATATCAGCACTGGCGAACAGTTCAAACCTGAATTTCTCACCGTTTCACCCAATAACAAGATCCCGGCTATTGTCGATCATCAACCCACCGATGGAGGAGAGCCTGTCTCTATCTTCGAATCAGGGGCCATTTTACTTTATCTGGCAAACAAAACAGGCCAGCTATTAAGCAAAGATTTGCGTGAACGTACCGCACAACTGCAATGGCTGTTTTGGCAAGTTGCTGGCTTTGGCCCAATGCTCGGTCAAAATCACCATTTCAACCGCTACGCTCCAGAAGTTGTACCCTATGCCATTAATCGCTATGTGGAAGAATCAAAACGTTTATACAAGGTGCTAAATACCCAACTGGAAAAAACGGCTTATCTTGGAGGAGACGAATATAGCATCGCAGATATTGCCACTTATCCGTGGGCGAGATGTCATGAACACCAAAAAATCAACCTACAGGATTATCCGGCGGTTGCTAAATGGCTGGATAAGATCAACCAACGCCCTGCAACACAAGCAGCCTATAAGGAAGCTTAACTCCATATATGTAATAAATTCATCTGATGGCGAGATTTTTCACCATAAAACTTGATATTGGTAACAGATAGCAGCCTATTTCGCTGCCACTTAAGTCATCCCTTGTTATAGTCCAATACACAATTATCTTTTGTTACAGGGGGTGGCTATGCGTATCTTAATTACGGGGGGAACAGGGTTAATTGGTCATCGCTTAACCTGTCAGTTGATTTCTCTCTCCCATTCCATCACCATTTTAAGTCGTTCACCACAAAAGGTGTATTCACTGTTTTCTGATCGCGTTGAATGTTGGACAACGCTAAATGACCAACACGATCTTAATGGCTTTGATGCTGTTATCAATCTTGCTGGTGAGCCTATTATCAATAAACGATGGACACCGAAACAAAAAGAGAAACTTTGTCAAAGCCGCTGGCAGATCACTGAACAATTGAGCAGGCTAATCAAGGCCAGTGAATCTCCGCCATCTGTATTTATTTCCGGTTCAGCCGTTGGCTATTACGGCAACCAGGGGCAATCAGTCGTTACCGAAAACGTTCTTCCTCACAATGAATTTGCCCATCAGCTTTGTGAACGTTGGGAACAGCTTGCCCTACAGTCCCAAAGTGACAAAACCCGTGTATGCCTGTTACGTACAGGCATTGTCTTGGCTCCCAAAGGGGGCGCACTGCAAAAAATGCTGCCACTGTTCCGGTTAGGTTTAGGAGGAGCAATCGGCACTGGCAAGCAGTATATGCCGTGGATACACATTGACGACATGGTCAATGGTATTTATTACTTGCTGGTATCACCTGATCTCTATGGTCCCTTTAATATGACATCTCCTTACCCTGTTCATAATGAGCTGTTTAGTGCCACACTCGCCATTGTATTACATCGTCCTGCTTTTATGCGCATTCCTGCATTTGTGTTAAAAGCAATAATGGGACAAGCCGCAGAGTTAGTCTTAGGGGGTCAACAAGCCATTCCCAAAAGACTGGAAGAAGCCGGATTTGGTTTCCGTTATTTTCAACTGGAAGAAGCCTTGCAAGATGTAATAGAGGAAAGGGACAATGTTTATGTAGCCTGAACAAATATAGGGCAATAAACGATATGCTGTTGTGGTTTCCTCACAACAGCATATTGGCTCAACTTATATGCCATATCCAATGGGCTTAACACCCTGCCAACGGCTAAACAGATCTTCTGGCAAGTCAATATCAAATTGATCAAGCACACGGTTAACCGTCTGGTCGATAATATCCTGAATATGTTCGGGACGGTGATAAAATGCCGGAACAGGTGGCATGATCACCGCCCCAATTTCTGCTGCCTGCGTCATTAATCTCAAGTGCCCCAAGTGCAAAGGGGTTTCTCTCACCCCCAACACGAGTTTGCGCTTCTCTTTCAAAACAACATCTGCGGCACGGGTAATTAAGCCGTCAGTGTAACTATGCACAATTCCTGATAGGGTTTTTATGGAGCAAGGCAAAATCACCATACCCAATGTTTTAAAAGAGCCAGAGGAAATGGATGCGGCAATATCACGATTGTCATGTACAACATCTGCCAAAGCTTGTACATCTCGCAATGTATAGTCCGTCTCCAATGCCAGAGTCTGCCGGGCTGATTGACTGATCACTAAATGCGTTTCAATGCCTTCTATTGGTCGCAAAACTTGCAGCAACCTGACACCATAAATCGCACCACTCGCGCCGGTCAGTCCGACAATCAATTTTTTCATGTTTTCCCCTGAGATTCTGGCTATAACTGCATGATAATAACAACATTATCCTTCATTATATATTTCCAGATCCTCTATTTCGCTCTGGCCACGCACTTTCATGGCATCATCTTTGCGCAGGTTTTCCAGATAGTCGAGGTAACACTGGTCAATGTCTTTCGTGACATAGATACCATCGAATACGGAGCATTCGAATTTTTCAATATCAGGGTTTTCTTCCCTGACAGCCTGGACAAGATCGTGGAGGTTTTGGTATATCAGGGCATCAGCACCAATGATCTGACGAATTTCATCCACTTCCCGGCCGTGAGCAATCAGTTCATTGGCATTTGGCATATCAATACCATAAACATTCGGGAAGCGAACTTCCGGTGCCGCCGAAGCAAAATAGACTTTCTTAGCTCCCGCTTCACGCGCCAGTTCAACAATCTGTTCAGAAGTGGTTCCACGCACTATGGAATCATCCACCAGCAAAACATTCTTACCCCGGAATTCAGCGCGATTAGCATTCAGTTTACGACGAACAGATTTACGTCGCTCCTGCTGACCTGGCATGATAAAGGTACGCCCTACATAACGGTTTTTGACAAATCCCTGACGATAGGGTTTATCCAGAATATGGGCGATTTCCAGGGCGATATCACAAGAGGTTTCCGGTACGGGAATAACGACATCAATATGTAAGTCTTCCCATTCACGGGCAATTTTTTCCCCCAATTTCCGCCCCATCCGCAACCGGGCGTTATATACCGAAACCTTGTCAATAAAGGAATCCGGACGAGCGAAATAGACAAATTCAAACAAACAAGGTGTTAATGACGGATTTTCTGTGCACTGGCGAGTAAACAATTGCCCATTTTCAGTAATATAAATCGCTTCCCCAGAAGCCACATCACGCAGGAACTCAAAACCCAATGTATCCAGCGCCACACTTTCCGATGCCACCATGTATTCATTGCGACCATCTTTCAGTGTTTTCTTTCCCAACACCAGAGGGCGAATGCCATGTGGATCACGAAAAGCCACTACCCCATGCCCAATAATCATGGCAACACAAGCGTAAGCTCCACGAATTTTTTTGTGCATTTTTGAGACTGCCGAGAAAATATCATCAGGCTCTAAGGGGAAATGGGGAAATTGGGCCAATTCATTGGCAAAAATATTCAGTAGAATTTCAGAATCTGAGGTTGTGTTGACATGACGGCGGGCATTTTCAAACAGCATTTTTTTCAATTCATGTGCGTTTGTCAGATTGCCGTTATGTGCCAACGTGATACCAAAAGGAGAATTCACATAAAAGGGCTGCGCTTCAGATGCACTGGAACTGCCCGCCGTAGGATAACGGACATGCCCAATGCCGACGGTTCCCTGTAAACGTAACATGTGCCGTGTTTCAAACACATCCTTGACCAAACCATTAGCCTTACGTAAACGAAACCCATTGTTACCATCAATAGTTGCAATACCTGCTGCATCTTGCCCACGGTGCTGAAGCACCGTCAATGCATCATAAATCGACTGGTTAACCGGTGTAAAACCGACGATACCGACAATACCGCACATGTAGTCTTTCCTCATCAGCCAAGCGGAGAGCGTTATCTCTCCGGCAGGAAACTCGACGCACTTTGTAGGTAGTCAAAAAACCACCTGATAATTTGACTAAATTGTGGGATCAGTTGTGATTGTTGCCAATCCTGACTTTTGGGTAGTGGCGTGAAAGAGTCCGCAATAAACAAAATAGCAGACACCACCAAGACACCACGCAAGGCGCCAAAGCAGATCCCCAGAACCCGATCAGTGCCTGACAGGCCCGTTCGCTGAACAAGTGAACCAATGACATAGTTTACTACTGCGCCAACAATCAGTGTTGCAATAAATAAGATAGCAATCGCTACCCCATTGCGCACCAGTTCATCCTCAAGGCGGGTAAAATAAGCCGCCAGATAAGTATAGAAATGGCTCGCAACAAAGAAAGCACAGCCCCACGTTATCAGGGAAAGCGCTTCGCGAACAAAACCACGAATCAAGCTAACCAGTGCCGAAAAACCAATGATGGCAATGATCGTATAATCAATCCAGACCATATTTTAATCCAAAACAGGCTCCCGACATTCAGGTCGGGCGCATTCTAACAGAAAACGAAAACGTTTGCGTAGTAGATTCATCACTCTACTGAAAATAATTTTCGACAGGTAAACAAACAGCATTTGCTGTGCCAATCAGATTATGGCTTATAATTTTTGATCTGCCCTTGTAATCCCGTAAGTTCCCTTAATTCGGACAAAACAGATTCCAGTGCCTGCCTTGATGCATTCGGTCCTACATAGATTCGGGTTAATTGTCCCTGTACCGGGGAAGAAGGAACTGTATATACCTGGTGCCCAGAAAGACGCAGCCTTGCCACTATTTCGTCAACCTTATCCGCATTTTTTAACGCACCAAGCTGAACAACATATGCTGTTGCCTGAGGAGGCTGTTCTGTTGGCTTTTTAGTTTCTGGCTTGCTTTCAACACGAGGTTCAGGTTTAACCTGTGGCTTAGTTTCCGCTTTCTGTTGAGGAGATGGCTCAGGTTCCACTGCTGTTTTAGGATTTTGAGTAACAGTGACAGGAGGCGCTGTTATTGGCTCTGAAGGCGATGGCCTGGACAACATGTCTATATCTGGCTCTTGCTCCTGTGATTGCATTGCTTGTGCAGCACCTTCTGGCGGTGTAGATGGCATATTTTGTGTCAATGGAGGAATCGAGTCAACATCTTCTTCATCACCAGGTTTTGGCACCAAAGGAATCGAAGCAAATTGCTCTTCGTTATATTTCTTATCGCCATCAAAAATCATGGGCAGGACAATCACGCCCAATGCGACAAGAACGATGACACCCACCAAGCGATTTTGGAATTTACTGGCCACTTTCCTTGCCCTCCTCCAGTGCTTCCATGACATGTGCGACAGTGTGGAAAGAGCCACAAACCACGATAATATCTTGCACCGATGCATCTTCCATTGCCTGCTGCCAGGCTGTTTTTACTTCGGAGAATGTCCGAGTCCGAGCCTGCACAAGATGTCCAGATAGTACTTCGGCCTCTGTTCCCCTCAATTCATGCAATGATGCGCAATACCACTCATCAATCTGTTGGGAAAGGCAAGCAAGTGTACCTGCTATGTCTTTATCTCCCAACATGCCAACTACACCACGGATCTTACTGTCTGGTAAGCGAGGAAGTTCGGCCAGTTTTTGCACTAGATAGCTCGCAGCATGTGGATTATGAGCCACATCCAAAATGACTAACGGATTTTCCCTGACAATTTGGAAACGCCCTGGTAATTGCGCATTTCTTAACCCTGCACAGATCGCTTGTTCATTAATGGCTCGGCTGATTTTGTCATCCTGCTGCAACAAGCAATGTATCACTCCCATTGCAGTCGCGGCATTTGCCAACGGCAAATTAGGTAAAGGTAACTCATTGAATTGTTGCTTACCGCTTAACCAGTTCCAGCTATTTTCACGCTGTGAGAAATGCCAATCAATCCCACGACGAAAGAGCTTAGCGCCTAATTCATCCGCAACTTCAGCAATTGAGTGAGGCATATCATATTCACCCACCACCGCAAAATGTTCACGGCGGAAAATACCCGCTTTTTCACGACCAATGTGTTCGCGATCTGCGCCCAACCAATCTGTATGATCCAATGCAATACTGGTGATTGCGGCAATATCGGCATCAACGATATTGGTGGCATCCAAACGCCCACCCAGACCAACTTCCAAAATCACAACATCAAGTTTCGCTTCTTTAAAAAGCTGTAATGCTGCCAACGTCCCATATTCAAAATAGGTTAATGAGATGTCGCCACGTTGAGCTTCAATCGCAGCAAATACACGGCAAAAGTCTTGTTCCGCGGGTTCTTTCCCCTGAATACGCACCCTTTCGGTGTAGCGTACTAAGTGCGGGGAACTATACACGCCGACTTTAAGCCCTGCAGCCAGAAAAATAGATTCCAGGCTATGACAGGTGGTTCCCTTGCCATTGGTGCCTGATACTGTGATAACTTTTGGAGCCGGGTTCAATAAGCCTAACTGGCGACCCAGTTTACCCACACGTTCAAGCCCCATATCAATGGCTTTGGTATGCAGGTTTCCCAGATAGGAAAGCCACGTCATCAGTGGCGACGTGGCTTGAGGAATTTGTGAAATATCAGACATCTTCTTTATTAGGATTGATGTTTATATCAGCTTCGACATCGGCAGAATCAACAACGATTGCTTCTACTGGCTCTGCTTTTGTGCCCGGATGGGGTTTGTGGGTCAACATGGCAAGCAGGCTGGCAACCTTATCGCGCATGTCTGGACGACGCACGATCATATCAATCGCACCTTTCTCCAACAAGAATTCACTGCGCTGGAAACCTTCCGGTAATTTTTCACGCACAGTCTGCTCGATGACACGAGGACCCGCAAAGCCAATCAATGCCTTAGGTTCAGCGATATTGATATCACCCAGCATACCCATACTTGCCGTTACCCCACCCATTGTTGGGTTGGTCAACACACAGATATAAGGCAAACCACGATGTTGCATTTTTGCCAGCGCAGCACTGGTTTTTGCCATCTGCATCAGTGACATCAACGCTTCCTGCATACGCGCCCCGCCACTGGAAGCAAAACAGACAAATGGACAGTTGTCTTCCAGAGCCTGCTCAACAGCACGCACAAAACGAGCGCCAACCACAGACCCCATTGAACCACCCATAAAATTGAACTCAAAGGCACCAGCCACAACTGGCATATCATGCAGCTTACCCTTCATAACGATGAGTGCATCTTTTTCTTGCGTCTGCTTCTGGGCTGCAACTAAGCGATCTTTATATTTTTTGATATCGCGGAATTTCAGGGTATCTTTGGGTTCCAGTTCACTGCCTAATTCTGTGCCAGTACCTTCATCCAAAAATGAATGCAATCTCTTACGGGCTGAAATGCGCATGTGGTGGTCACATTTTGGACACACTTCAAGATTACGCTCTAATTCAGCACGATAAAGTACCTGACTGCAACTGTCGCATTTTGTCCAAACTCCTTCAGGGATGCTTGCCTTACGAGTTTGTATAATTTTGCTTTTGTTTAGAATCTTTTCAATCCAGCTCATTAATGAACCTTTCCGTCTGAATCTGGCTGCTGCCAGCTTTTGTTTTACGTGCCATTAAACCACAATGCTATTGCAGTGTGGATAAAAAACTGCTCAAACCTGTTTACGGTTTATCTATCTTCTATTTATCTATCTACTGCACTGCCTGCTGCTTTTTTCGATGCAGCGCGGCGATGACGCCAAATTTCTATGATGCCAGGCAGAATAGAAATAAAAATAATTGCAACAATCAATAACTTCAGATTTTGTTGTATAACTGGCATATCACCAAATAAATAACCGGCATAAGTGAATAATAGCACCCAGATAAATGCACCGATTACATTATAAGCAGCAAAGTGGCGGTAAGACATTTTCCCCATTCCTGCCACAAACGGTGCAAACGTTCTAACAATTGGCACAAACCGAGCCAAGATTATTGCTTTACCACCATGTTTTTCATAAAACTCATGAGTCTTATCTAAATAACTGCGGCGAAAAATCTTTGAATTGGGATTGGTAAATAATTTCTCACCAAAAATTCTGCCAATGGTATAGTTGATAGCATCACCAATAATCGCGGCCGTAATCATCAAAGCCACCATAATGTGTACATTCAGATCATTGGTATCTAATGCAGATAGTGCGCCAGCCACAAACAGCAAGGAGTCCCCTGGCAAAAATGGCGTGACCACCAAGCCTGTTTCACAAAATATAATCAGAAATAGGATGCCATAAACCCAATCACCATAACTAGCAACCAATTCAGCTAAATGAGCATCAATGTGTAAGATAAAATCGACAATGAATTTCGCAAAATCAACAAAATGAGTCAAAAACTCCATAATATTCCTCGTTATGACCAAACATCCCTGTCACTATTCGAAAATGTCAGATTAAATGATTTGCCAGAAACTAATCATTTTCCAGAAACAGAGGCCCCATAATTGGTTCAGGTAAACCAAAACGCTCAGGATAATCCACAGCAACTAAATATAAGCCTTCAGCCTTAGCAGTTGCTGCCGCTTTTGTCCTGTCTTTTAATGCCAATAGTTCAGCCATCCAGCCAATATCCTGGTTACCGCAACCAATCTCCAGTAAGCTGCCAACGATATTGCGTACCATGTGATGAACGAAAGCATTCGCCTTAATGTCCACGACAATATAATGCCCGTATCGACTAACGTTAACATGCATCACATTGCGCCACGGTGAATTAGACTGGCACTGCACTGCCCGGAAAGAGGTGAAGTCATTTTCTCCCAATAAGCTCTGTGCCGCTTCATGCATTTTTTTCTCATCCAATGGATAATGAAAATGCGTGACGCCGTGCGCCAATACCGCCGGACGATAGCGATGGTTAAAAATCACATAGCGATAACGGCGAGCGGTTGCACTAAAACGGGCATGGAATTCATCATCCACCGTTTTAACCCAACGTACTGCAATATTTGGTGGCAAATGGGTATTTACCCCCATTGTCCATGCAGCATCTTTACGTTGGGCCGAGGTTTCAAAATGCACGACCTGCCCAGTCGCATGTACTCCTGCATCCGTTCTACCCGCACAAAAAACTGAGATCGGCTCATTCGCGACTTTCGACAGGGCTTTTTCCAGGCATTCCTGTACGCTTTTCACTTCTTGCTGACGCTGCCAACCATAATATCGACTGCCGTCATATTCAATCCCCAGTGCAATTTTCACTTTTTCTGCCTCTGGCACAGACTGACTCAGCTCTGTATCAGACATCAGTAAAATTGCTCCTGCATCAGTTTCTCGGCGATCTCAACTGCCATCAAAGCGCCACCAAAACGGATATTATCGGCAACTGACCAGAATTGCAGCATCTCTGGCATACCATAGTCATTGCGCAGACAGCCTATGCTCAAGCTATCACTGCCCGAAGCATCAGTGACCTGAGTCGGATAATCCCCCTCTTCTGAAACCTGAATATCTTCAAGGCGTTCAAATTCACTACGGGCTTCTTCTATGCCAACCGGACGCAGCGTTTCCAAATTCACCATTTGGGCAGTGCCATAGAAAACCGAAGATTGGACACAGTTTACGGAAACCGGCAATCCTTCATCTTGTAGTACTTTGCGAATTTGATCGACAATACGACGCTCTTCGCGCACCACACCTTCAGCATCAGGCAACAACGGCAGCACATTGAAAGCCAATTGTTTGCTGAAACGGCCTTCATCCGGTGGAATTCCATTCAATAAACGCGCACTCTGCCCTGCCAAATCATCAATGGCTGCTTTGCCATGAACAGAAACTGGCAATATATTGGTTAAATGTAAACGGGCAATGCCCGCCGTATCGATCAATGGCTTGATGGCGGTCAGAACCTGACTCGTTGAGCTATCTGCCACAGCAATGATGTTACGGTTACGATATTCAGCCAATGCATAAGGGTTAACGCCAGGAACAACCAGAGGCACATCTGGCTCTGCTGCAAACAAGCCGCTGCTATCAATCACCAGGCAACCAGATTCTGTTGCTTTTTCAATATGTTGTGCAGTTATTTCCATCGTCGCGGCAAAAAAAGCGAGTTGTACCTGTGACCAGTCAAATTCTGCCGCATCACGAACCGTGATGTTTTTTCCGTTAAAACGCTGGATCTTTCCAACACTTTGTTCACTGGCAAGAAGATGCAGTTCACCAACCGGAAATTGACGTTCCTGTAATAACGCCAATATCGCTTCACCTACTGCGCCCGTTGCACCCAAAAGCGCAATATTCCAACCTTCTGACATGTTGGTTCTCTCCACTTCTCTTATTTTGCTGACAGACAGGGATCCCTGCCTGTATTAAATCACTTTTGCATTAAACCCAATTCTGGACAGTAATTGAGCACTCTCTTCTGAGTCACAATGCACGGTCAGGGAAGACCATTCCCGACGTTCTGGATAGTATTTGCGTAATCGATCAAAAGCACCTTCCTGATCCGCAACCTGACGTAAGGGCGCATCATCACGGCGCACATCATACACTAAATGCATTAAACGCTTGAGGAGACTTTGTGTCACTTCCCCCTGCACTGTGACCTGATTAAAATCTGGTGTCGGCAACAGATCAGCCAACTCCGTCTGGCGAGATTGCCCCAAGAATTCACAATAGGCCTCAAAAACCTGAGTTGTACCCCGTGCTTTGCCTTCCAAGGTATAACCAGCAATATGTGGAGTTGCAATATCAACCAAAGCTAACAGGGGTAGAGAAAGGTTAGGCTCTGGTTCCCAAACATCAAGCACTACACGTAACTTTTTCCCATTTTGTAGCACGGAAAGTAACGCTTGATTATCAACCACCTCACCACGGCTGGCATTAATCAAAATACGGTTGTCCGGTAATGCAGAAAGTAATTCTGCATCAGCCAAATGATAAGTCTGGTACGGACCAGAGTCATTAAGAGGTGTATGGAAAGTCAGAATATCTGCTTCTTGAACTAATTTTTCTAAAGACCAAAACTCCCCCTCATCACCACGATCTGCACGGGGGGGATCGCATAATAACGTCTTCACGCCCAAAGCCGCCAGTCGATCAGCTAATCGCCCTCCGACATTGCCAACACCGACAATACCGACCGTTTTATCTTTAAGCTGAAATTGATCTTGCTCAGCCAATAGCATCAATGCCGAGAATACATATTCAACCACGGCAATGGCGTTACATCCAGGAGCAGCGGAAAAACCAATCCCTGCCTGAGATAACCATTGCTGATCAACATGATCCATTCCCGCAGTGGCAGTTCCAACAAATTTCACCGAACTGCCTTGCAATAAAGACTCATTGACTTTAGTGACAGATCGAACCATAAAGGCATCAGCATGTTCCAAAATTCCCTCAGGCACTGGACGCCCCGGAATTGCCTGCACTTCACCTAATTGCTGGAAGAGTTGCTCAGCATAAGGCATATTTTCATCAACTAAGATTTTCACTTTTCTCATCCAATGGCTTAAATGGGCGTGATCGACTATTCTGCCATTTTATCCACATAAAACCTATATGCCCTTAGCCTTTTCTGAAACGTTCTGGCGTTGTGCCCGCAATCTGCTGAAACATGGCGATGAAAGCTGATGATGAGCTATACCCCATATCAAACGCGATTTCGTGAATACTTTTCCCCTGTTCTAATAAGGATATGGAATACAGAAAACGCAGCCGCTGCCGCCATTCACTAAATGACATTCCTAACTCCTGCTTACAGCGCCGCGATAAAGTTCTCTCTGAGGTATAACGCTTTTTGGCCCACTCAGCTAAAGAGGTATTATCCGCCGGATTGCGTTCTAACATCTGTAATACTGGAGCGAGCAACTTATCTTTTGAAGAAGGTAAGTAGGTACACTGCCTTGGTGACAATTCCAACTGATCAATCAATATTTGTGCTAACCGCCGATCTTTTTCTGTTTCCGGCTGCCAGATCTTTCGTTCAAAAAAATCCACCATAATGGCATTAAAGATGCCACTCAATCGAATAATACAAGGTTGTTGTGGTAAGGTATCCGTCCGTTGGGGGGAAATATCAATTATCCAAAATCGCAATGCCTTCCGGTTATAACTCGAATGGGCCGCATTTTTCGGTATCCAGATACAAAACTCTGGTGGAGCAAGAAAACGCTGCTTTCTCACCTGTATTTCCATCACGCCACAAACTACATAAATTAATTGACCAAAAGGATGCGTCTGTAACTGACATTCAGTATCAGCATTCAATATTTCATCACGAAAAGAGAGTATATCTGGCATGATTGGTTGAAATATAGCTTGATTCCTCTCCACCCGTTCTACCATTTTTACTCCCGTAATCTTTTATCCATAAAATAATAAAGGGTAAATATCTTGTCTTAATTGCCATATCTGTTGTCTGATTATCAATATATATAATAAATTGGTCATTGCTAAACTAAATAGACGAAACACTTACATAAATATCCAGCCTAATGAAGAATTTATTATTCCCCTTTGTCGCTGTGCTGATCTGGTCAATCAATGCCGTTGTCAGTAAAGCGGCTGCCACCCTTATTGAACCGGCTGCAATTGCTTTCTACCGATGGTTTATTGCCTTTCTGGCCCTGACGCCTTTTATCTTATTGCCAATCCTGAAGCAGCGGAAAATCGTTGCTCAATATTGGTGGAAATTATTGATTTTGGGTTCTCTGGGCATGGTGCTTAACCAAAGCCTGGCCTATTATGCAGCCCACACTGTCAGCGCGACAATCATCGGCATTTTCACTTCATTGATACCATTATTAACTGTCATTATCAGCATCTTTGCCTTGCGGGCTGCCCCTACTGTTGGTATCACCCTCGGCACCGTGCTGTCTCTATTCGGCCTTGTGTGGTTAGTCAGCAAAGGGGAGCCATCTTCCTTATTGCAACACGGTCTGGGTATTGGAGAAGTGATGATGTTTATTGCAGCAGCTTCTTATGCCTTGTATGGGGTTTTAACCAAACGCTGGGCAATTCCATTACCCAACTGGCAATCACTCTATGTACAAATTGGGTTTGGCGTTTTATTGCTTTTACCCAATTTTATGATGACAGATGATATTCAGTTAACCGCTGATAATATTTCTCTTGTTCTGTTTGCCGGCATTCCCGCATCCATTCTTGCACCCTATTTGTGGATACAAGGTGTCATTCGCATTGGAGCAAACATGACTTCTATTTTTATGAATCTGGCGCCCGTATTTACTGCCATCATTGCTATCGTGGCTCTCCATGAAGAAATGCACAGTTACCACTTAATTGGAGGAGGTATTGTTTTAGTTGGTGTGATACTTGCGCAACAGTTACGCATCCCGCTCACTCATAGAAAGCCCGAATATAATTCTCACCAATAATCCACCCAATACCTCACTGGGTAAAAGCTGGAGAGTGGCATTGTGGTATCGGCAGATTTCTTTAACAATAGTCAACCCTAATCCCGTCCCCTCCAGCCCAGCAGCGTTGTCCAATCGGTTAAACGCCATAAGCGATTGACAAATATCTTTTTGATCGATACCCGGTCCTGAATCATCGATCTCAAGGAAAGCCTGTTTTTTATCTGCCATTATGCTTACTCTTCCCGTCACCACTCCCATTTGCGGGGTATATTTGATGGCATTATCCAGCAAATTGGCACACATTTCGGCTAACAATAGGGGATCTCCCCTGATCCATAACACATCTTCCCCTTCGTAACCTAAATCAATATTTTTGCTTTCTGCTGGCTGTAAACGAGAAAAACAGACTTGTTGCAATAGTTCCACGATATTGACTGGCTGATAATTTTGTATTGCTTCTTTTTCATGCACTTTAAGCTGTGAAAGTTGCAATAGGCGATCAGTCAGTAATATCATGTTATCCAAACTCTTATCAATCGCCGTCAGTATATTATCCCTTTGTTCTGGATCTTGACTGCCACATGCTACTGCAACCTGTGTTTTCAATACCGCTAAAGGTGTTCTCAATTGATGAGAAGCGTCCGCACTGAATCGCTCTTGGCGTCCAACCATTAATTCCAACCGCCCAATATATCGGTTAAACGATTGCAGTAATGGAGCAAGTTCTGACCACGGTAAAATATTTGGTAATGGTGTTAGATCATTAGCAGAACGGAGGCTCATAATGCCTGAAAGTTTTCGTAACGGTTTAAGCAGAAGTTTGAGCAGAATGTAAGCAAGGAGTAATGTCAATAATACGACTGCCCCCTGATTAACCAACGAAGATAACAACAATTGGTTAGCCATATATTGGCGAGAATTCACAGTTTCTGCCACCAATATCAACGCCATCCCCATGATGTTGCCTTCATTGACCGGTTGATACAATCCCACTACACGTATAGGTTGCCCCTTGTATTCCGCATTATAAAAATAGGCTAATGCTGTATACAAGGATGAACGCTGGATGTTCTGCGGTATCCGAGGAAGGTCATCATAACCGGAAATCGTCTTTCCTTCCGGCGAGATAACCTGATAGTACAGGCGATCATTTGTATTGCGCTCGAAACTGTCCAAGACAACATAAGGTACATCAACGATCAAGTTATGATCCCGAACAGACAAGCGTTCAGCGACTGTTCTTGCTGATGCAAGCAGAGTTCTGTCATAAGCCAGCATTGCGGCATTTCTCACACTAATATACTGACTATAAACAGAAGCACAGCCCAGTAACAGTAGAGGTACACCAAAGAACAGCAACAATTGGTGGAATAACAACCGTGGTATTTTGAGATATTTCATTATACCAGTCTCTCCAACCGATATCCCAACCCACGCAATGTCCTGATCTCTACATCACTGTTGAGTAATTTTTTCCGCAACCGATGAACATACAGTTCTATGCTTTGTGGATTCGCCTCATCCGATAGGGAGAATACCTGCTCAAACAGTTGTTGTTTAGAGACCGGACGCCCTCGACGATGAAATAGTGTTGTTAAAACAGATAGCTCTCTGGGGGTCAGTGCCAACGGGACATTGTTCAATACAAAATACCCTTCGCCTTCATAAGATAATGAACCAAATTTCTGTTCCTCTTGTGGTATAGCTGAACTACGACGCAACAATGCACGAACACGCGCTTCCAGCTCTTGAAAATCAAAAGGCTTGGTCAAATAGTCATCAGCACCAGAGTTCAATCCTTTCACACGATCCGTAACCTCTGTTTTGGCAGTTAATAACAGTACGGGTAAGTTTTGACCACGCTTACGCAACCGCAATAACAGAGACAAGCCATCCAATCTGGGTAAAGCCACATCCAGAATCAACAAGGCATAATTTTCAGTCTGCAAAAGCTGATCTGCCACAATACCATCTTTCGCCAAATCAACCACAAACCCAGCATTATTCAATGCTTTTTGTAACCAATGTGATAATTCTGGGTGATCTTCAACCAATAAGAGCCGCATGAATAATACCTATTGTTAAAAATTAACCAGAGAAATAAAACGGAGATATCGCATAATTGCAATATTAAGATTCAGCAATTGCTTAGGGGTTAACAAAAAAATATTAATACAAACAAACAATTAACAAGATTATGTAAAACACTACGCAAATTAAGCGATTAAGGTCACATCCAGACAACTTTTGTTGTTAATGAAAGGTAATTGAAAGGTTTCGTTTTTATAAATAAACATGCACCAGAAATTTGTTATTCATATCCTTTACTGGTGCTATGTGAGGAATAAAAATGAGAACTTTTAAAACGTTATTAACCGCTGCAAGCCTGTTTATTTGTGCCTGCGCTTTTGCAACTTCTACTCCCAATAGAACCGAATGTATTGCACCAGCCAAACCTGGTGGAGGCTTTGATTTAACCTGTAAACTCATCCAAATTTCACTATTAGAAACCAAAACTATCGACTCTCCCATGAGAGTGACATTTATGCCCGGAGGTGTCGGTGCGGTTGCCTATAATGCCATTATTGCCCAGCGGCCTGGTGAACCCGGCACTATCGTTGCCTTCTCTGGGGGTTCCTTATTGAATCTTGCGCAAGGTAAATTTGGTCGCTACAACGTCAATGATGTACGCTGGCTAGCCAGTGTCGGCACAGACTACGGCATGATTGCTGTACGCGATGATTCTCCTTACAAAACACTGACAGATTTGATGGAGGCTTTTAAAAAATCTCCCGATAGTATTGTGTTTGGCGCAGGTGCTTCCATCGGTAGTCAAGACTGGATGAAAACCGCATTACTGGCAAAAGAGGTCGGTATTGATCCCCGCAAAATGCGCTATGTCGCGTTTGAAGGTGGCGGAGAACCTATTACTGCCCTGCTGGGTAATCATATTCAGGTCGTATCCGGTGATCTAAGTGAAACTTTACCTTATCTCAATGGCAATAAAATTCGCATACTCGCTGTTTATGCAGATAAACGTCTGGATGGTGATCTGGCAAAAATTCCAACAGCAAAAGAACAGGGTTATGACCTTGTTTGGCCAATTATTCGCGGTTTTTATATAGGGCCAAAAGTTTCTGATGAACAATATCAATGGTGGGTAGATACCTTTAAAAAACTCCAACAAACTGACGAATTCAAAAAACAACGTGAACTGCGCGGGTTATTTGAATTCAATATGACTGGCAAAGAGCTGGATGACTATGTGAAAAAACAAGTTATTCAATATCATGAAATGGCCAAATCCTTTGGTTTAGCAAAATAACAGGGGTAGCATCATGAGCGATCGTATCTTTGCTACTGTATGGCTAGTGCTATGTGGAATAGGGTTGGTTATTGGATGGGGTATCCATAGCGAATATAGCTATGAACCTCTGGGTCCTCGTCCATTTCCAATTGCGATTATTTCACTAATGGCACTCTGTGCTTTATTGTTGCTGTTTAAAAAACCTGATCCTATTTACTGGCCGACACCACAAGTGTTACGTCGCTTAATTTTATTGATTGCCACACTAACCATTTATGCATGGTCATTTGAGTGGTTGGGTTTTCCACTAGCAACCACATTATTGACTATCTGTGTGGCACTACTCTTTAACGCTACTCTTCTTGCCGCGATTATTTCTGGGATATTTCTCGGCAGTTCGCTCTTTTTTGCCTTTGATCGTCTGTTAGAGGTCACACTGCCCGTCGGCAGTTGGCTCAGCTAAGGAGACAACGATGGATACTTGGATTTATCTGAGCCATGGTTTTGAAGTCGCATTAGTACCCAAAAACCTGGTCATTGCATTGATAGGCTGTTTTATCGGTACTGTTGTTGGGTTACTGCCTGGTCTTGGTCCCATAAATGGGGTGGCGATCCTGCTGCCATTGGCTTTTGCGTTAAAATTACCCGCTGAATCTGCCCTAATTTTATTGGCAACTGTCTACATTGGTTGTGAGTATGGAGGTCGTATCTCTTCAATCTTACTGAATGTACCGGGAGATGCCGCTGCCATTATGACAACGCTTGATGGTTACCCGATGGCAAAACAAGGGAGAGCCGGCGTTGCACTCTCTATTTCTGCCGTTAGTTCGTTTTGTGGCTCGCTTTTGGCTATCATGGGTATCATTTTATTCGCTCCACTTTTGGCTCAGTGGTCTTTGGCATTTGGGCCAGCTGAGTACTTTGCACTCATGGTATTTGCCATTGCTTGTCTCGGCAGCATGATGAGCCAAAACCCCATAAAATCACTACTCGCGGCCTTAATCGGTTTGGCTTTAGCAACCGTGGGCGTGGACGCTAATTCCGGCGTTTATCGTTTTACCTTCAATAACGTGCACCTCTCCGATGGTATCCAATTTATTGTTGTCGTCATTGGGCTATTTTCAGTCAGTGAAATTTTATTGATGTTGGAGAGTACTTCTTCGGGGCAAAAAGTCATTAGACAAACAGGGCGCTTGCTATTCAATAGAAAAGAAGCGGCAACGTGTGTAGGGCCAACCTTACGTTCCTCAGTGATCGGCTTTTTTGTGGGAATATTACCCGGCGCAGGGGCTACAATCGCCAGTGCAATTACATACATGACTGAAAAACGGCTCAGCGGTAACAGTGATTCATTTGGTAAAGGTGATATCCGTGGTGTAGCTGCACCAGAGGCAGCCAATAACGCATCAGCATGTGGTTCATTCATCCCCATGCTGACTCTCGGTGTACCTGGTTCAGGTACAACCGCTGTGATGCTAGGTGCTTTGACACTTTACAACATCACTCCTGGCCCTACCATGTTCACCGAGCAACCTAATATCGTCTGGGGACTCATTGCGGCTTTGTTGATCGCCAATATTTTGTTACTGATCATGAATATCCCAATGATTGGGCTATTTACCCGTATGCTGAGTATTCCAATGTGGTTCTTGGTTCCTTCAATCGCCATCGTTTCCGCAGTTGGGGTATATGCTATCCACAGTACTACTTTTGATCTTATGTTGATGATCGGATTAGGCGTTTTCGGCTACATACTGCGAAAAATGAATTTCCCAATGTCACCACTGATTTTAGGTTTCGTCTTAGGCGAAATGCTGGAACAAAATCTACGGCGGGCATTATCAATCAGCAATGGAGATTTTGAGATCCTATGGAGTAGTACTATTACACAAGTTTTGCTAGCTCTGGCAGTATTGGTAATTGTTATTCCACCAGTTCTGCGCATCATTAATAAACGCCGCAATAAAATCACGGCTCCTTAATAAAAATAGCCAATCCACATAATCAATGGATTGGCTGTAAATTCTTTATGACTTAAAAAATCAGTTTGAATACTTGCGCATCACCAGGGATGCGTTTGTACCACCGAACCCGAAGCTATTGGACATCACTGTGCTTAGCTCGCGTTCGGTAGGTTCAGTAATAATATTCATGCCCTGCGCTTTTTCATCCAGGTCTTCAATATTAATGCTTGGTGCAATAATTCCATGCTCCAACATCAACAAGCTATAAATCGCTTCATGGGCACCCGCTGCACCCAATGAATGCCCTGTCATCGCTTTAGTGGCGGAAATGGCAGGTGTATTGTCACCAAAAACTTCTCTAATAGCTTCCAGTTCTTTCAAATCACCAATTGGTGTCGAAGTTCCGTGGGTATTGATGTAATCGACTCCACCTTCAACACCATCTAATGCCATCTTCATACAACGTACAGCGCCTTCTCCCGAAGGAGCGACCATATCTGCACCATCTGAATTTGCGCCATAACCGATAATTTCAGCATAAATATGCGCACCACGGGCCAGTGCATGCTCTAATTCTTCAACAACAACAATACCACCCCCCCCAGCGATCACGAAACCATCGCGATTCTGGTCATAAGTACGGGAGGCTAGTTCTGGGGTTTCATTATACTTAGTGGAAAGTGCTCCCATTGCATCAAATTCACAAGCCATTTCCCAGCTTAATTCCTCACCACCGCCGGCAAAAATAATATCTTGCTTACCAAGTTGGATTAACTCAACGGCATGACCAATACAATGTGCCGAAGTTGAACAGGCAGAACTGATGGAATAGTTGACTCCCTTGATCTTAAACGGTGTTGCTAAACACGCTGATACGCCAGAGGCCATTGCCCGTGTGACCATATAAGGCCCCACACCACGCAACCCACGAGCACGCATGCCATCTGAACCAGCGACTTGGTTATAGGGAGAGCCTCCTCCTGAACCAACAACCAATCCAGTACGAAGGTTAGAAACTTGTTCATCGGACAGGCCAGAATCTTTAATTGCCTCATCCATTGCCAGATAAGCATAAATAGATGCGTCACTCATGAAACGTAAAGTTTTGCGGTCAATCAAACCAGAAGTATCCAGTTTTACATTACCCCAAACGTGGCTGCGCATACCCATTTCTTTAAATTTTTCAGAGAAAGTTATCCCGGAACGACCTTCTTTCAGAGATTCCAGCACCTCTTTCTGGTTATTACCAATACTGGAAACAATACCCAGACCGGTGATCACTGCACGTTTCATTACTTACCTCATCAATATGTTTACCTGCGGGATTTACTCACCCGCACTTTAGCGTACACTTGTACGCCGAACAAGTCCGATCAGGTTAAAAATTCAAGGAAAAATTGATCTGGACTCAACTCTGAATCTTTACTATGGGTGGTGCAACTGAATGAAGACCGTTAAAATCCACATATTATTGTTATCAACAGTACAGGCATTATTGTGAAAAGCAGTGCTATCAACAACGCAACCCTAAGCTGGAATGAGCAGGGCACTCCTATTTCAGAGCATTTTGATGATGTTTATTTTTCAAATCAAGATGGCTTGGAAGAAACGTTATATGTATTTTTGCAAGGCAATCATTTTCCTCAACGTTTTAATACACATTCCCGTTCAGAATGCGTTATTGCAGAAACAGGATTCGGTACTGGATTGAATTTTCTGACACTTTGGCGATCTTTCTCTCATTTTAGACAACAATATCCTGAAGCTGCATTAAAACGACTGCATTATATCAGTTTTGAAAAATATCCATTAAAAACAACTGACCTGAAAACAGCACACCAACGTTGGCCAGAACTTAAGGCGTTTTCTGCCCAATTATACCAACAATGGCCCTTACCACTGGCAGGCTGCCATCGATTAATTCTGGATAATGGCGCTATTACCTTGGATCTTTGGTTTGGCGATGTAAATGATCTATTACCGAAGATAAATTCCAGCCTGACAGGGAAAGTTGATGCCTGGTTCTTAGATGGTTTTGCGCCAGCAAAAAATCCACAAATGTGGAGTGAACAGTTGTTCGCTGCAATGGCAAGATTTTGTCGTCCTGAAGGTACTTTTGCAACCTTTACCTCCGCCGGAATAGTCCGCCGAGGATTACAAGCAGCAGGCTTTAATGTCACTAAGGTTAAAGGATTTGGACGTAAAAGAGAGATGCTAACTGGTACTTTATCTCCATTAAGTAACCCACTTTCCTTACCTTATACACCATGGTTTTCTCGCAAATCCGCTACCTGTACCAATGATATTGCCATTATCGGTGGTGGTATTGCTAGTACATTAACTGCACTTGCTCTACTGCACCGTGGCGCCAAAGTTACGCTATATTGCCAGGATGCTCAACCTGCCCAAAATGCGTCCGGCAATCAACAAGGGGCCCTTTATCCTTTACTAAATGGTAATGACGATCCATTAGAACGCTTCTTTACATCAGCATTTACTTTTGCCCGCCGTCAATACGATCAGTTAATTGACGAAAATATATCGTTCGATCATCAATGGTGTGGCGTCAGCCAATTAGCTTATGATGAAAAAAGCGCGAATAAAATAAGCAAAATGCTACGAACAACATGGCCAGAAGAAATTGCACTCGGTATGAACCGCGATCAATTAAGCCATGTAAGTGGACTAGATGTAAATTATGATGGCATTCACTATCCACAAGGAGGATGGTTATACCCCGCACAACTGACTCAAGCAGTGATTAAACTGGCTGAGCAACGTGGAATGCAGGTTTATTTTAATCATAAAGTAACTGAGCTCATCCAAAGTGAAAACGGCTGGCAATTGCAGATTGAACACAAAGAAAACCTGCAATGCAAGGATCACAACGTTGTCATTATTGCCAATGGTCACTGTCTGCCACAATTTGAACAGACTAAAAAACTCCCTGTAACCGCTGTTCGTGGTCAAGTTAGCCATATTCCAACTACAGATAGCCTAAGTCAATTAAAAAGTGTACTGTGCTACGATGGCTACATGACTCCCGTTAATCCTAATAACCAATATCACTGTATCGGCGCCAGTTATCAACGCAATCAGTTAGATACACTGTATTCTTCTATCGAGCAACAAGAAAACCGAGATCGTTTACTAAAATGTTTTCCTGATGTTGGTTGGCCACAGGAAGCTGACATTTCAGAAGAGAAATCTCGCCAGGGTATCCGGTGTGTCATTCGGGATCATATGCCAATGGTCGGTAATGTTCCTGTTTTCAGTAAGCTTATGGATAAATATGCAAATTTATCTCTGCAAATAAACGCTAATAAAATCATTGAAGAATCTCCTTGTTACCCAGACTTATTTGTTCTTGGTGCGTTGGGTTCACGTGGATTATGTTCTGCTCCTTTAAGTGCCGAATTATTGGCTAGCCAAATTTTTGGGGAACCTCTACCGCTTGATGATGAAACATTAGCGGCTTTACACCCAAATCGCTTTTGGGTTAGGAAGCTATTACGTGGCAAAGCAGTAAGAACAGAAAAACCTTAAAGTAGTTTATTCTGTTGCATCAGGTATGGAAACAATCATGCCTGGTGCCCCACGGTCTTTATTCCCAAAACTGATATTATTTCAAATTCAGTATGTTATTTAGGTATGGTGGTCATAGTAAGCAAACGTCTCATTGCACAACGTTGTTCTTCAGCAAATCCATCATCAATTTCACTTTGTAGTATTTGCTGCAATGACACAGAAAGTTGCTGCGAATCTAAGATCTCAAATCCCAATTTATGGTAAAAGGGTGCGTTCCAATTAACATAACGAAAAGTTGTTAATGTCACAGCGTTAAGATGGCGTTGTTCAGCAACCTGAATGACTTTTTCAATCAATGCCCTTCCGATACCTTTTCTCTGCCAATTTTCATGCACAGAAAGCTCCATAATATGTAACCCATCATCTAATGGCTTAGCTAAAATAAAACCAATAGGACAAGAGTTTTCGTTAAGGGCAACCCAGCTATTGCCTTGCATAATATAGTCCAAATGTTGCTGCTCCGTTTGCACATAACCATCAACTATCCAAGCCAGTTCAGATATAAACCTAAATAATTTCGCAGCAGAATGTTCTATTGCGGGTAAATGAGTTACATCTGATTTTTGTGTTAAGCGAATAGAAGACATTGTATTCAAATCATAAACCTCATTGCTGCAATAATGGCACCAGAAAAACCAAACATTATTGTTACCATCCATTTAGTTTGAGCAACTATTTTATTGGATAGCTCCTCACTTACAGTTGATATTTTCTGATGTATAGATGATATATCACTACGTACAACTACCATATCCTTCTGCAAAGTCGATATGTCACTACGTACAACTACCATATCCTTCTGCAAAGTCGATATATCGCTACGTACAGCTACCATATCCTTCTGCAAAGTCGATATATCACTACGTACAACTACCATATCCTTCTGCAAAGTCGATATATCGCTACGTACAGCTACCATATCCTTCTGCAAAGTCGATATATCACTACGTACAGCTACCATATCCTTCTGCAAAGTCGATATATCACTACGTACAGCTACCATATCCTTCTGCAAAGTCGATATATCGCTACGTACAGCTACCATATCCTTCTGCAAAGTCGATATATCGCTACGTACAGCTACCATATCCTTCTGCAAAGTCGATATATTATTGCTTACAGATCCCATATTATTCTGCAAGGGTAATATATTTCCACGCATAGAAGATATTTCTTTATTAATCAATACATTAATAGACTCAATATCCGCTTTTGTTGCATAATTTGATTTTATAACAGCAACATCCATTTTTATTTGAGCAACGTCTGATTCCAGATTTTCAACCCTTTTTTCCAGTGTTGTATTCATCACTTTTTTCTCAGCAAATTTTAATGAGTCAGAATTTATCGATTCAGGTAACAAAAGTATTTTGTTACTTTCAGTATGATCTCTGTAACCACTCTGAACAAAATTATTTTCCAGCTTCATGCCACTATTTCCTGAATAATCCTTTTCTGATTTTGACTTTCCAAGGGAAATTTATCTGTTTTGTTAATATAAAATTTTACTGATTTTTTATTTAGCAATATTTCACCTACTCCATCAGTCTTTTAGTGCGGAATTACCATCATTATTACTGTTCATTTGTTCTGAACAAGGATTTGTCCATATACCAGAGATATCTTATTGCATATCAACCTCTTATTATTTATGGTTTTCCGTTAGTTAATCAGGTAAAAATCACTTCATTTTCCAACATATCATTGTCAAAACTTTAGCATCTCTACTTATTTTAATCATCAGTTGTTCTATTAATAACATGATTAATAAAAATAAATAATAAAATAATTATATTAACAACCGTTAAAACAGAACACATTTATACATTATTTAGATAGCAAGTAAAAAACCTTTTTAAATAACAACAATAAATAGAATTTCATTATTTTGTCCACCGCATTATATTCATATTAAACATATTAACACCCTAATCATTTTAATTGTAAATAATTAAAAACACATGTAGGATAGATTTAACAACCAAATTACTGTACTTTATATTTACTATAAAAAGATCAATAAAGATTTAATTATCACTATTTATTCTCATTATTGAGAAGCACTACGAGTTTTTTTGTAACTGAAGATGGGAAGTTACTCAGTTAAAGCAAAAATAAAGGGCTACATGAATAGCCCTAAATAAAGTTATTTTTATATCAAAGAATTAATCTTTTGCACCATTCAGCAATTTTTGCCAAGTTGCCAAAACCAAAATCTGATCCGGTGGAGTCAGTTCTCCCACTTTAATTGCTTTGTGGATGCTTTCTTCAACACGCTGATGGAGCTGTTCGATAGTGTTTGCACCTTCTTGCTCTAATTCAGCAACAGCTAATGTCAGATGCCCGCGGAGGTAACCACCAGCAAATAATTCATCATCACTGGCCTGTTCAACCATATCATCAATTTGCGCCAGAATACGTGTTTCAAACTCTGCGAGCATTATTTTTTCCTCAAAATCAATTTCTGTTAGCAAAGAGATCTTCCGGATAAGGAAAATGCTCTGCTTTTAATGGAGGCGTATTGTAGAACGATTGCAGACCTTGAATAAAGCGTTCAGCTCGTGCGGGTATCCCATTTTCAAGGTATTGCATGACTTGCGCATGCACTTTCTGCTGAAAAGCCAGGCGATCCGGCTCAAAATCGCCTTCAAGGTTGTCACAACTGATATTAAAGGGAAACCCCGCTGCTATACAGAATAACCACTCCAGCGATTGTGGTTTAATCTCCACCTTTTCAAACTTCTCCTGAGTTTGGGCATCGCGCCCATCAGGGCAATACCAGTAACCAAAATCGATCAGTTTGCGACGCTCTTCACCCGCAATGCACCAATGAGAAATTTCATGTAATCCACTGGCATAAAATCCGTGGGCAAACACTATCCGGTTATAGTTAACTTCATCATCTGCAGGCAGATAAATCGGCTCATCATCACCTTTTATCAAACGGGTGTTATAGTCATTGCTAAAGCAATTATCAAAAATTTCAATCAGTTGCTGATAATGATGTGCGGTCATGTATTAATGCCAGATCCTAAATCAAAAATAAAATGCCAGCCAAGAACGGACTGTATCTCCGTGATGATCATAAAGAAGTTTGATGCTCATCAAAAAGGAAATTGTCACCAACAGCGGACGAATAAGTTTCTTCCCTTTGCTCAGTACTAAACTCGCCCCAAATCGCGCACCGATTATTTGTCCTACCAACATCACAACTCCCGCCAGCCATAAGATCTGTCCGCCAAGAACAAAGAATCCTAAGGCTCCGATGTTAGATGCAAAGTTCAGTACCTTGGCATGAGCCGTTGCTTTTGCCAAATTGTAGCCACAAAGCATGACATAAGAGAGTGCAAAAAAAGATCCCGTCCCTGGCCCAAACACGCCATCGTAAAAACCAATACCACATCCGGCAAGGCAACCAAACGCAATTGGACCAAGACGATGTTGCCGATCTTCTGCCCCAATATTCGGCACCAATAGGAAATAAACGCCGATAATGATCACTAATGCCGGCAATAAATAACGCAAAAAATCCGGTGAGATAAATTGAACCAGCAAAGCTCCTAACATGGCGCCAATTATCGTCATGAAGATAGCAAAACGCTGGGAACGCAAATCCACTACGCCACGGCGGATAAAATAGAGGCTGGCAGAGAAAGAGCTACCTATAGCCTGTAACTTACTTGTTGCCAGCGCTTGGACAGGAGAAACGCCCACCGATAGCAACGCAGGGATGGTCAATAATCCACCACCTCCGGCAATGGAATCGATAAACCCTGCCACCATCGCAACTAAAAAGAGGAAACCGTAAATTTCCGGCCCCAATAATGACCATTCCATTATGCATTTCACCAGAAAACTGCTTGCCTATTCTCATGATACCTTTCAGCACCAACCAAAGCGGGTATCAGGAGCCTCTTCCCTAATTACCAGCGTGGAAGTGATGATATCACATCAGCACATTGTGCCCGCTGGCGCAGTAAGTGATCCATCAGTACAATTGCCATCATTGCTTCTGCGATAGGTACGGCACGAATACCAACACAAGGATCGTGGCGGCCGCGAGTTACCATATCCACTTCTTCTCCCTGACGATTGATAGTTCTGCCTGGCACCATAATGCTGGATGTTGGTTTCAAGGCGATATGCGCAATAATTGGCTGACTACTGCTAATTCCGCCTAAAATGCCGCCTGCATGGTTACTGGTAAATCCCTGTGTCGTCATTTCATCGCGGTTCTCGCTGCCACGTAAGTTGATAACACCGAAACCCTCACCGATTTCAACACCTTTGACCGCGTTAATGCTCATCAAAGCATGAGCGATGTCTGCATCCAAACGGTCAAAAACCGGTTCACCCAATCCGGCAGGAACGTTTTCGGCAACCACACTCACTTTCGCACCGATAGAATCCCCCTCTTTTTTCAATGTACGGAGTAATTCATCAAGCTGAGTCAACTTACTTGCATCCGGGCAGAAAAAAGGATTCTGTTCAACAAGATCCCAATCTTTCAGTTCACAATGAATATCACCCATCTGAGTCAGGCAAGCACGAATAAGAATACCGTGTTTTTCGAGTAGATATTTTTTAGCAATTGCCCCTGCTGCAACGCGCATAGCGGTTTCACGGGCAGATGAACGCCCGCCACCACGGTAATCACGCACCCCATATTTCTGTTCGTAGGTATAGTCAGCATGGCCAGGGCGGAAAACATCTTTAATTGCACTGTAATCTTGTGAACGCTGATCGGTGTTTTCAATCATCAGGCCAATGCTAGTACCGGTTGTCACGCCGTTAAAAACACCAGAAAGAATGCGAACTTGATCGGGTTCACGACGCTGCGTCGTATAACGGGAAGTTCCCGGACGACGCCTGTCTAAATCGATTTGCAAATCAGCTTCTGTAATAGCAATACCCGGTGGAACACCATCGACAACGCATCCCAGTGCGATCCCGTGAGATTCACCAAATGTGGTGACACGAAAAAACTGTCCAATACTATTTCCTGCCATTCTTACCCTGCCATCATTATTTATGCGTTACAAATGAGATCGAATAACAATAACTCACCCAATGATTAAAACCTATCTTATTTCAGTAATTTTATTTGCCTTTTATCCTTAATCTTTCGAGCAACAATATTGCTAGCTGCTACTCGAAATCCACTGGATATAGATACAATTATGAAATATCTGTTTTAACCATTGGATGAATGAAAAAATATCAGTCTTTGAATTGCTGGAAATATTCGTGATATTCAACAAGCTGCTGGCGAGTCAGCACGAAAACACCATCACCATAATCATGTTCGAATGTCAGCCATTTGAATGGTACTTCAGGGTATTGCTCAATCAGGTGTACCATACTGTTACCTACTTCACATACCAGTATTCCATCTTCTGAAAGGAAATCCGGGGCAGTTGCCAGAATACGACGAACCAAATCCAACCCGTCAATACCTGCAGCCATGGCTAATTCAGGTTCATGATCGTATTCCTGAGGAAAATCACTCATATCTTCTTCATCGACATAAGGAGGGTTAGTGACAATGATGTCGTATTTCACCGATGGTATATCATGAAATAGATCTGAACGAATCGGGATTACACGGTGAGAAAGCTTATGATTCTCTATATTTATTTCTGCAACTTCCAAAGCATCTGGAGAAATATCAACAGCATCAACTTCGGCTTCTGGGAAGGCATGGGCACAGGCGATTGCAATACAACCGCTTCCTGTACAAAGATCCAAAATTGTCGATGGCTGACGTGAGATAAGTCCTTCAAAATGGTTTTCAATCACATCTCTAATCAGTGAACGTGGAATCAAAACTCGCTCATCGACATAAAATTCATGACCACAGAACCAAGCTCGATTTATCAAATAAGCAACAGGAATACGTTCATTAATACGACGTAAGACAAGTTCCACGATACGTTGACGCTCTGTTGATGTCAGGCGTGAAGCCATCATTGAATCAGGGACATCCATAGGCAAACGCAATGAGGGGAGAACTAATTGCAAAGCCTCGTCCCACGGATTACATGCAGTATGTCCACAATAGATATCCGATTCGCTAAAACGGCTAGTAGACCAACGCAACATATCTAAAATAGTACGCAGCTCTGCAACAGCCTCATCGACTAAAATCTTATCCAAAAAACACCTCCAAACAACAAAAAAGATATATCAACTCGTTAGTTTGCCATGATCCAGAACACAAATCAGCTTTCTTAACACTGAGTTATCTTAGGATGAAATTGTATTCACAAAATACATAAGGTCGTATGGGAGGGTTAACCATGACTTGGTTTTTTTACCCATAAATAATAGCTGATAGTCAATAATACTATCCATACTATCCCTACGTATAATGCAATCCGGGTATTAGGGAAATAGCCTAATACCACAATAACAAATGCCATAAAAGCAATGGCTAAAGTCGGCGCAACAGGCCAGAAGGGAACGGGGAATTTAAGTTGCTTGGCCTCCTCTGCCGGCATTTTTCGGCGCATAACATATTGTGACAGCAAAATCATCAGCCATACCCAAACGGTTGCAAATGTTGCGATGGAAGCAATGATGACGAAAACTTTTTCCGGCAACAAATAATTCAAAAGGACGCCCACCAACAAGATCCCAGACATTGCCAGCACCGTAACCCACGGTACTCCGTTTTTAGTCAGTTGGGTAAAAGAAGCTGGTGCCTGTTTTTCCTGTGCCATGCCATACATCATCCGTCCGGCACCAAAAATATCACTGTTGATCGCGGAAATTGCAGCGGTAATCACGACAATATTTAAAATATTGGCTGCGGAATCAATTCCCAGGCTGGAGAAGATCTGGACAAATGGGCTGCCATTTTGTCCCACTTGATTCCACGGATAAATGCACATCAAAACAAACAGTGTAAGAACATAAAACAGTAAGATACGGAACGGAACCGCATTGATCGCACGTGGGATAGATTTTTCTGGATTTTTAGCTTCACTGGCCGTGATGCCGATGACTTCAATGCCACCAAAGGCAAACATAACGACTGTAAACGAAGCAATTACCCCCGCTATGCCGTTTGGCATAAATCCACCATGTTCCCATAAATTCGACAGGCCTGTGACATGCCCTGCTTCCTGACCAAACCCATACATCATGATGGCAAAACCACCGACAATCATGGCGATAATCGCAGCAACTTTGATGATAGACAGCCAAAATTCCATTTCACCAAATACCTTGACGTTACATAGGTTGATTGCGCCAATAAAAAAGACAATGCCAAGAACCCAAATCCACTGGTCAACATGGGGAAACCAGAGCTTCATATAGATGCCAAATGCGGTGACGTCAGCAAGACAAACAACCAGCATTTCAAAGACGTAAGTCCATCCGGTCAGAAAACCTGCCAATGGCCCTAAGTATTGGGTGGCATAATAAGAGAAAGAGCCAGGTGCAGAGCGATGTACCGCCATTTCCCCCAATGCCCGCATGACCATAAAAACGGCTGCACCACCAATGGCATAAGCCAGCAATACCGCCGGTCCTGCGGCTTTAATAGCGCCTGCCGAACCATAGAAAAGACCTGTGCCAATTGCCGAACCCAGAGCCATAAACCGAATGTGGCGAACGCTTAACCCGCGCTTGAGTTGTGAAATGTTTTGCATGATTTATCCTTATGTCTTTTATTATTAGATTGGAAGAGATAAATACTACGATAAGGCCGGATTTTATCCGGCCTAAAACGATGTGTTTGTACTTAGTTTTCTAAGATATTCCCAGCAGGCAACAAAGCAGAAAGTTGCTGCTCGGCCAACAACTGAATTGTTACATCAATATCCGGAGCAAAAAAGCGGTCTTTATCATAATGTGTAACTTTATCACGAAGAATATGGCGAGCTTTTTCTAATACCGGACTACTCTTCAAGCCATGACGGAAATCCATGCCCTGGCAAGCTGTCAACCATTCAATTGCTAAGATCCCACGCACGTTATCTGCCATCTCCCACAGGCGACGGCCCGCTGCGGGTGCCATTGAAACGTGATCTTCTTGATTGGCAGATGTCGGCAGACTATCGACACTGGAAGGATGCGCCAGTGCCTTGTTTTCACTTGCCAGCGCAGCCGCCGTCACCTGTGCAATCATGAAACCAGAGTTAACACCGCTGTTTTCAACTAAGAATGGTGGCAACTGGGACATATTGCTATCCATCAGCAAGGCAATGCGACGTTCTGACAATGAGCCGATTTCTGCCAAAGCAATAGCCAGATTATCTGATGCCATAGCGACGGGTTCCGCGTGGAAATTACCACCAGAAATCACCTCATCTTCTTCGGTAAATACCAGTGGGTTATCAGAGACTGCATTGGCTTCAACCATAATAACATCAGCAGCATGGCGGATTTGGGTTAAACAAGCCCCCATCACTTGTGGCTGGCAGCGCAATGAATAAGGATCCTGAACTTTCGGGCAGTTTTTATGGGATTCACAAATCTCACTTTGTTCTTCCAATATCAAACGGTAAAGGGCTGCCACATCAATCTGGCCTTTCTGTCCACGTACTTCATGGATACGGGCATCAAAGGGTTTACGGGAGCCAAGAGCGGCTTCAACAGACATGGCGCCACAAACAATCGCTGATGCGAGTAAATCTTCTGCGGCAAATAGCCCTTTTAAGGCAAAAGCGGTAGAAGCCTGCGTACCGTTGAGCAGTGCCAAACCTTCTTTTGCGACAAGACACATCGGCTCAAGTCCTGCTTTTTCCAGTGCCTCTTTTGCCGGTAACCATTCACCACGATAACGGGCTTTACCTTCGCCCAACAATAACAAGCTCATATGCGCCAAGGGTGCTAAGTCACCGGAAGCCCCTACCGAACCTTTGCTTGGAATACAGGGATAAACCTCAGCGTTGACCAAGGCAATCAGTCCCTGAATGACTTCCAGACGAATGCCAGAATAACCACGGGCAAGGCTATTAATTTTCAACACCATAATCAAGCGGACAATTTCATCCGGCAGAGGTTCACCCACTCCCGCCGCATGTGACAACACGATAGAACGCTGCAACTCTTCCAAATCCTGCTCTGCAATACGGGTATTCGCGAGCAAACCAAAACCGGTATTGATACCGTAAGCCGTTTTATTTTCACTGATAATGCGATTCACACAAGCAACACTACCTTCAATGGCAGGGAAACAGTGTTCGTCCAAACTAATGTGAACAGGATGCTGATAAACATGACGTAATTCTTCAAGCGTCATTTTTCCCGGATGAATAGTAATATTTTTCATTTTAACAACGCTCCTTATTTCGCATCAGTCACTGGCAGGTTTAACATTGGCAGGTTTAGCCCCTGCTCTTTCGCACACTGGATAGCCAATTCATAGCCCGCATCAGCATGACGCATAACGCCCGTTGCCGGATCATTGTGTAATACACGGGCAATGCGCTCAGCAGCTTCATCAGTTCCATCACAAACAATGACCATGCCAGAATGTTGAGAGAATCCCATACCAACGCCACCACCATGATGCAGGGAAACCCATGTTGCACCACCAGCCGTATTCAGTAAGGCATTCAGTAATGGCCAATCAGAAACAGCGTCAGAACCATCTTGCATGGATTCAGTTTCACGATTAGGGCTGGCGACAGAGCCAGAATCCAAATGATCACGGCCAATCACGATTGGTGCAGAAAGTTCCCCTCGGCGAACCATTTCATTGAATGCTAAACCTAATTTGGCACGATCTCCCAACCCTACCCAACAAATACGTGCAGGCAAGCCTTGGAAACTGATGCGCTCTCTCGCCATATCTAACCAGCGGTGTAAATGGGCATCATTCGGCAACAGTTCTTTTACCTTGGCGTCAGTTTTATAAATATCCTCAGGATCACCGGAAAGCGCCGCCCAACGGAAAGGTCCTATGCCTCGACAGAACAGCGGGCGAATGTAAGCGGGAACAAAGCCAGGAAAATCAAAAGCGTGTTCAATACCCACCTCTTTCGCCATTTGGCGGATATTATTGCCATAATCGAAGGTAGGTATACCCTGTTCCTGAAAGGCCAACATAGCTTCAACATGTGCGGCCATTGACGCTTTTGCCGCTTGGATCACCACTTCTGGCTCACTTTCGGCACGGCGGCAATACGCTTCCCATGTCCAACCAGCCGGCAAGTAACCGTGTAATGGATCATGGGCACTGGTTTGGTCTGTTACCATATCAGGACGCACGCCACGGCGTACCAGCTCAGGTAAAATCTCTGAAGCATTACCACACAATGCTATCGAGATTGCTTTACCTTCCTGGGTATAACGTTCAATACGCGCCAAAGCATCATCCAGATCAACGGCCTGCTCATCCACGTATTTGGTACGCAGACGAAAGTCAATGCGACTTTGTTGGCACTCTATGGTTAATGAAGAGGCACCTGCCAATGTCGCAGCCAGTGGCTGGGCACCGCCCATACCGCCCAAACCCGCCGTCAGTATCCAACGTCCGGTCAAGTTGCCGTTGTAGTGTTGGCGGCCTGCTTCGACAAAAGTTTCGTAAGTTCCCTGAACAATGCCCTGACTGCCAATGTAAATCCAACTACCGGCTGTCATCTGGCCATACATAGCCAGCCCTTTGGCATCCAATTCGTTAAAATGTTCCCATGTCGCCCAGTGTGGCACCAAATTCGAGTTGGCAATTAATACACGCGGGGCATTCTCATGGGTTTTGAACACCCCCACAGGTTTACCGGATTGCACCAGCAGGGTTTCGTCATTTTCCAGATTCTTTAAGGTTTCAACGATTTTTTCATAGCATTCCCAGTTTCTGGCTGCACGACCAATGCCACCATACACCACCAATTCACAGGGATTTTCCGCCACATCGGGATCAAGGTTATTCATGAGCATACGAAGTGGTGCTTCGGTTAGCCAACTTTTTGCTGTCAGTTGCGTCCCTCTGGGAGCGCGAATGGTTACGTTGCTGAATTTATTATTTTGCGTCGTCACGGTTTTTTCCTATCTCATCGTTGTGAATTTTATTAATTGTATAGTTGTATATACATGTACGTTCAATAGGCAAAAATGTGACGGAGATAAAGTTAATGATGCGGGTAAAATATTTTTTTGATGAAAATCAAAAAGATGATATTGATTTATTTCGTGATAAACAGGGAAATATTTTTGCTGGTTTTGTGTTTAACATCACATTGATTTTACATTATTGTTACAAGGACTAATGAAAAACCTCTTCTCCCCAAAGGAAAAAAGAGGTTTTTGCAGCCTGATTTTTTGTAGCTCCATTAGGGAACTATGAACTAAAACGCCCTTTCAATTTATATCGATACCCAGGAAACAATAACCTGGCACTGGAAACAATAAATTCTCTCGACCAGGTTCGTCGGCTGATTAACAAACAGGGCGTATTTGCCTCAATTTGTAATAACCGACAAGAGAGGGCATCTCCCGCCACGGCTTCAACGATATGTTCCCCTTCTGTCAATGGCGCTACCTGGGATAAATAATCATGGGCCGTTTGCTGACGGAAATCTTGCCGCAAATATTCCGGTGCTGCCTGAACATTGACAAAGCGATCTTCAATTTGCACAGGTACATCATTTTCATAATGTACAATAATGGAATGGTAGAGCGGCGCACCTACTGCAATACTGAATTCCTCAGCCTGAGTCATATTGGCGCTCACTTCAGCGAGTTTCAACACCTTGCAACTATGTCGGTTAGAGCGGGAAGCAATTTCATCTGCAATACTGTGAATTTCAAATAACGCAGATTGTCCTTTCGGCTCAGAGACAAACGAACCCACCCCTTGCAGACGGAATAGAAAACCTTCTGCCGTTAGCTCCCTTAATGCCCGGTTAGCCGTCATGCGACTACAGTTAAATTGCCTGACCAATTCCGCTTCCGAAGGAATCCGATCATGCGGTTTCCATTCCCCTGTATAGATCTTTTCAATAATCGCTTGTTTAACTTTTGCATATAAAGGTACTGGCTTGGTATATATATCTGGTAAATCGTCTGTCACTATTCCTTCCTTCTCACTTTCTACTCTTCCCACCAGCCTATTTATTCCACCAATGCACCAACTGCCATGCAAGGCGAGCCGCCGCTTTCCCTCCCATTCCCTGGATATCATATAAAGGGTTAAGCTCAACTAAATCTACGGCTTGCAATTTTTTGCTCTGACAGATGAGTTGAACTAATGGCAATAAACGCTCCAGCGGAACTCCCAACGCCGCAGGTGCAGAAACGGCTGGCATTTGCCAAATTGGCAGCACATCCAAATCGATAGTCATATAAATGATATCAACCTGATTAATGATATCTTGTAATTGCTTCTGTACCTTATCCAACATGGATTCAACACAGTGGGTATCCCAAATAATGGTGACATCAAGATGATTAGCCTCATCCAGTAATGCCTGGGTATTTGATGCCAAGCTGGCGCCAACACAACTGTAATTAAATGGACGCTGATGTTGCTGGCAGTAATGCGCAAGTTGCCGAAATGGGGTTCCTGATGTAGGCTGCGGCGAATTTCTCAGATCCAAGTGGGCATCAAAATTGATGATACCGACACGCTGCTCCGAAAACGCACGGTAAATTCCCATCCCATGAGCAAAAGCCGTTTCATGCCCACCGCCAAAAATCAGCGTTTTCATATTATGCTGCTGGCATTCATAGACAGCATCACTGAGTGCCTGCTGTGCTTCACTCAATTCCCCAGAATTAGCGCGAATATTTCCCAAATCCACCAATCTATCATGACCATCATAACTCGCCAGGTTTGCCAAGGATTGGCGCAAATATTCTGGTCCTAACTTCGCTCCCGGACGTCCCTGATTAAGTTTAACGCCTTCATCACATTCAAATCCCAATAGCGCAATATGATGAGGAAATTCAGCTGGAGAAAAACTGGCCGGCTGTTTTATTGTCTGGAATAGACGTAAGGCGTTATTGGCTTCTGCAAGATCATTGCGCCCTTGCCAAATGTTTTCTGATGTTGGATGCCATAAATTCATATTTTTTCCCTCACCACCATTAATTAAAGCCATTTAAGTCATCACGATGCGTGATTTCACCATGATAAATACGATAAACCAACGGGTTATGTCCCAGTTCATATAAAATATCAACTGGATTCTGGGCATCCCAAACGACAAAGTCCGCTATAAAACCTGCCGCTAATTGACCGTGACTATCCGCTCGTCCCAGTGCCTGAGCTGCATGAATAGTCACTCCTCGCCAAGCTTCTTCTGGTGTCAAGCCAAATTGTACACAAGCCATATTCATAATCAGGCGCAAGGAAGCAAAAGGACTCGTACCGGGATTAAAATCTGTTGAAATAGCCATTGGAACACCATATTGACGCAATAATGCAATAGGAGGACGTTGAGTTTCTCTCAGAAAATAAAATGCCCCCGGCAATAACACTGCTACTGTTCCACTACGGCTAATGGCTTCAATACCCTTTTCATCCAAATGCTCAATATGATCAACGGATAAACCTTGATATTCAGCAACCAGTTCACTTCCTCCCAAATTGGAAAGTTGCTCAACATGACCTTTTACGGGAATATTTAAGCGTTTTGCGGTTTCAAAAAAGCGTTTGGTCTGATTCAAAGTGAAACCAACTGTTTCACAGAATACATCTACAGCGTCGAATAACTGTTTTTGCCAAAGAGTAGGCAGGATGGAGTCACAAACTAAATCAATATAGGCATCAGGATCATGTTTATATTCAGGTGGGACAGCATGGGCAGAAAGTAATGTTGGGCTAATTTCGATGGGATTTTTCTGTGCCAATGCCCGCACAACCTTCAATTGTTTTTCTTCATTTGCCAGATCCAACCCATAACCTGATTTCATCTCAATCGTTGTCACCCCTTCGGCCATCAATGCATTGAGACGCTTCTGGGATACGTTTTCCAACTGTTGAGCCGAACTATTGCGGGTGGCATTAACTGTGGAATTAATACCTCCCCCTTTGGCGCTAATTTCTTCATAAGAAACCCCATTCAGGCGTTGTTCCCACTCAGAGGCTCTATTGCCACCAAAAACTAAGTGAGTGTGGCAATCGATTAAGCCAGGTGTGATCAAGCGCTGTTCTGCGTCAATGATTTTACATTGATTGGCGGGTACACTATCTGTCGGCAAAATCGCTAAGATTTTTTCATCCCGCACAATAAGGTCATGCTGTTCTAACATGCCGTAATAACTTTCACCATCAACGTTTTTAATTGCAGGGTTCATTGTGGCAAGTTTGACATTGCGCCATATAACATCAGTGTCTCTTAGTTCAATCGACATTGTACTATCCTGTTATTTTTCTCGTTTGTATCAGAACTCATGTTGTATATACATTTATTTTATAACCAAACATAATTGTCAAATCATTTTGTGAACGATTTGTTACTTAAAATGATAACTGCCAGGAAAAATCACAAAAAATCATGTACACTTGCCAAAAGTGTGAGTAAATGAATGTGTAATGAAGAAGAAATATCAATTAAACTCAGAAGACATCAGTCTATTCAGAACGTCTGTTACAGGAACCCGTCGTATTACGCAAGATACGGTTTCCCATCCCCCGAAAAGAAAAAAAATCAACCATGTTGCCCCTGAACGCTTAATGCAAGAACAAGCTGATGCCAGTTACTATTTTTCCGATGAGTTCCAGCCAAATTTGGATATGGAAGGCCCGACTCGTTACATTCGGGAAGATGCCAGTCATTATGAATTAAAGAAATTGCGTCGTGGAGATTATTCCCCTGAACTTTTTCTGGATTTACATGGGCTAACTCAGTTACAGGCCAAACAAGAAATTGGGGCATTAATCGCTGCCTGTCGTCGTGAGCATGTCTATTGTGCCTGCGTTATGCATGGACACGGTAAACACATTCTCAAACAACAAACCCCGCTATGGCTTGCCCAACATCCTGATATTATTGCTTTCCATCAAGCCCCCAAAGAGTGGGGAGGGAACGCTGCGTTACTCATTTTGGTGGAAATGGATGAGTTTACGCGGCGCTAATTTGGTTTTTATATTTAATTAAATTGCCTAATAATTAAGGTGTCTGGTTAGGATTTCGCCGCCAATTGTGCAGGTGATGTTTGCCATAACAGACACCCTTTTTCTGTTTGGGGTTCCAACTCGACACAAGCAATGCTGGATGTAGCAAACATTGGCGGAGTTTGTCCAGGGCAAAGCTCAGACACCAAATAGCCGACTAACGGTAAATGGGAAACTACCAATACAGATTTATGCCCTTGTGTTGACAAAACGTGCAAATAGCTGGCAACCAACATGACATCTCCTGATGGCGTTAACTCAGCCAGTATTTCTTCATTGTCAGGAAGTACCAAATTTTCTCGCACCACCTTTAATGTTTGTTCTGCACGGACATAAGGGCTGACCAAAACACAATCGATGTCAGGCGATGGCTGCGAAAGCCAGCCAGCCATTGTCTGTGATTCCTGGCACCCTCTGGGTGTAAGTTCCCGTGCTGCATCACTGATTGCATTCAAGGCAGCATCACCATGACGCATAATAAAAACGTACATAATCCACCGTTTAGTTAATTGCGAACCTATCTCAGAATAATCATTTAATTCCTATAAAACATCGACTCTTAATTAAAAGAGCCGATCTAACTGTTTTAACAAGAAAAATTAAAATTATGCGTGAAATTTATTTTTCTGTTCAGCCATCTGGATTAAACGCTCACAGGGAGCAAACCTTTCGCCATATTGCGCCTCCAGACGACGTAGGATTTCTACAACTTTATCGCTGCCAAGCCTATCAATATAACGGAATGGTCCTCCCAGGAATGGCGGGAATCCGATGCCAAATACAGCACCAATATCACCATCACGAGGACTTCTGATAATTCCCTCATCCAAACAGCGCACTGCTTCATTCAGCATCAGCATCACACAACGCTGGGCTATGTCAGCAGGCAACATTTTTATAGCTGGCTTGATCTTTAATAAGGAATAAATCGATGCGTCCACTTCTTTGTTAGGTTTTTTGCCAAAAGGCCAGAATGAACTTTTTTTACTCGCATACAAATAGAAACCGCGGCCATTCTTTTTGCCCTTTCGGTCATCCCGCAAAATTGCATCCAAAATCTCTGGCGCTTCAAATCGACTTCCCAATTCTTCTACCAAAACAGGGATAATTTTAGTGCCTACATCTATGCCAACTTCATCCAGCAGATTGATTGGGCCAATAGGAAAACCGAAATTCATTAAAGCATTATCAATATGTTCAATCGGCTCACCTTCCAATACACAATAACCAGCCTCATTAATGTAAGGTGTCAGAATTCGGTTCACATAAAAACCTGCTTTATCCCCGACAACAATCGCTGTTTTTCCCTGTTTCTTGGCCAACGCCACAACAGTTGCGATCGTTTTTTCACTCGTTCCCGCATGTGGAATGACTTCCACCAACGGCATTTTGTCTACAGGGCTGAAATAGTGAAGGCCAATTACCTGTTCTGGTCGAGTCGCCGCTTCAGCGATCTTATGGATTGGCAATGAAGAAGTGTTAGATGCAAAAATAGTTTCGGGTTTCGTATTTTCTTCAATTTCTGCAACCATTTGGCGTTTCAATACTAAATCTTCAAATACCGCTTCAACTATAATATCAGCTTGCTTAAACCCACTGTAATCCGTCGTTCCTGTCAATAACGACATCTGACGAGAACGCTCACTTGATTTCAAACGACGCTGTTTTACCCGCTTAGAAAGGAGATCCCATGTATATTTCAATGCCTGATTAATGCCTTTTTCATTAATATCTTTAATGCGAGCAGGCAAATTTCCCCGCGTCACAGTCACATTGGCAATACCGCCCCCCATCAGGCCTCCTCCCAAAATCCCCACATGTCTGATTTCCGCGGGCTGTTCTGAAGAGCCAGTTTCATTCTTCAACGTTGTAGAAGCAAAGAACAGGCTCCGCAATGCTTCTGATTCCTGTGTCATCGCCAGTTCACCAAATGCCTTGGCTTCAAACTGAAAACCTTTCTCTGAGCCTTTTTCCAGGCCAGCACAAATCACATTGATGATTTTCTCTGGAGCAGGATAATGGCCACGAGTTTTTTCTCGCGTTTTTTTATGAACCATTTGGAATAACAACGGCCTGCCTAACGCACTTGCCAGTATACGCTGCGACCATGCCAATGGCTTACGCTTCACGATGCCTTTTTTAACATATTGCACAGCAACATCTAGCAAGATATCTAAAGGAACTGCCTCATCTACAACACCCAACCGTTGCGCCTGTTTTGCCTTAAGCTGACGGCCGGTCAATATGATGTCCAAAGCAGCACTGACACCAATCAAACGAGGCAATCTCTGCGTTCCGCCTGAACCTGGTAATAACCCTAGCTGAACTTCCGGCAAACCAAGACGGGTTTTTTCATCCAAAGAACAGATACGCGCATGACAAGCCAATGCCAACTCCAGCCCACCACCTAAGCACGCGCCATGAATTGCTGCCACAACAGGCAGAGGATAATTAGCAATCTGCGCAAACAGTTTTTGCCCTTTTTCAGCCAATGCTGTCGCTTCTTCCTGGGTTTGGCAATTCGCTATCATGCTAATATCAGCACCTGCAATGAAGGTATCTGGCTTACCGGATACAATAACCAGCCCTTTCAAGCCTGAAACTTGTCGTGCTTTTTCAAACATGATCAGGAACTGTTCAACAAATTCGGCTTTCAGTGTGTTAACTTTCTCTCCTGGTACATCAATGGTGATAATTCCCACCTTGTCGTCCCTGACAGAAAAACTGAATACCGATTGCTCCGGTTGCATTACTGCTGACATAACCGTTTCTTTTTCAGCCTGAACCATTATTCCACCTCCAATACCATTGCTGCACCCAAACCACCCGCGGCACAAGCTGTTGTTAATCCAAACCCACCCCCACGGCGACGCAATTCATTCAACGTTTGGGTAACCATTCTGGCTCCTGTCGCCGCGAAGGGGTGCCCATAAGCAATTGATCCACCCAATACATTGAATTTATCCATATCCACTTCACCAATTGCCTGAGTACGCCCCAACTTTTCACGGGCAAATTTCTCACTGGCAAACATTTTTAAATTCGTTAGTGTTTGGGCAGCAAATGCTTCATGCATGTCGATAAGAGTCAGTTCATTCAAAGTGATACCAGCACGCTCCAGTGCCAACGGGGTTGCATAGGACGGCCCCAGTAACATGTCCTGCCAAACATCAATGGCAGAAAATGCATAACTACGTAAATACCCCAGTGGAACCATACCGAGTTCTTTGGCAACGGATTCACGCATTAACATCACTGCTGCTGCACCATCCGTTAGTGGTGTGCTGTTTGCTGCAGTCACTGTGCCATGTTTACGATCAAAGGCCGGACGCAATTTGGCATACGAAGCTAACGTCGAGTTTTTTCTGATGTTGTTATCTTCTGCCAAGGTTTTGCTGTATGGCGGGAAATATGCCGATATAATTTCCTCTTGCAAAAGCCCTTGCTCCCAGGCTTTGGCTGCCATTACATGAGAGCGGTGCGCAAATGCATCCTGATCTTCGCGACTGATATGATAAGTTTTTGCCATCTGCTCAGCGGTATCCCCCATTCTCAACCCCGTGGAATACTCAGCAACAGCAGGAGATACAGGCAATAAATCACATAATTTCAATCGGCTGAGTAATTTTAATCGTTGGGGGAGACTTTTGGCTTTGTTCATGTCAACTAACGTGCGCGCCAATGACTTAGTCACTCCGATAGGCAAAACAGATGAGGAATCCGCGCCTCCAGCGATCCCTATATTGACTACTCCTGCCATAATACTTTCAGCCACGTTTGCGATTGCCTGAAAACTCGTTGCACAGGCACGGGAAACACTATAAGCATCAGTATTCACACTTAAGCCTGCCCCCAAAACAATTTCCCTTGCAATATTTGGAGCTTCCGGCATTTGAACAACCTGCCCAAAAACCAATTGGTCGATCTTCTCAGGCGACAAACCGCTCCTAATAACCAGCTCGCTTACAACAGCCTTTCCCAAGTCAACAGCCGGAATACCGTGGTAGAAAGTTGCTTGTTTCGCAAAAGGAATGCGCAACCCGCTGACAATAGCGACACGTTCCCTTTGCGGTATTACTTTTGTTGAAGAACGACCCATAGCAACTCCTAATTATTATTAACTAAATCAATTGATTGATTAAAAATATTTACTTACCTCATAAGAGGTCAGACCTGATGATGCATTGTTAACGCAATGTTGGAAAATAGCAAATAGGTATAAACTAAAAATGAGAACAAACTCAACTTTAAACTATTTATAATTTATACAACTTAAATGAAGAATAAGTGGCAGGAGTACAAAGAAAAGGCCATAATTTACAATCTATTACTAGCGATTTTCTCACTGTTTGGCATGACAAAACAATGAGAAAACCGTTGTTCAGCGTGAATTAACGCAAGCCTAACTGAAAAATGAGAGCTTCTGCTTGACAACTAAAGGTAAAATCCACAGATAGTTGCATTCCACCGTCAACTGCTTCGATGCTGTGATGTATAATACATGGATCAGATTCCACTGATTTAGCCTTTTTGATCAATGCATTAAGCATAACTTCGGCTTCTTGTTCACTCACAAAAACACACTGGTAAGAAGCGGTGCAATCTTCATTATCAATAACGGTTCCCACATCAACACAGCAGCAAGCAGCCGTTTCTTCGGCACTACAGCGGTTAATCGCATCAGACATTTAAATTTCTCCGGCTAAAAAACATGCTGATAATTCTACGTTCTCCTGACTACTGATAACCAGCATTTACGCTGTTTGGAGCCATTTATCTCACAATTTATTGATCTGACCACACCAACAGAAATCCATTTACACTTCATTAACGGAAGCTGTCTACTTTTTGTTAAGCAAGTCCCAATTTAAGAATCATTTTAGTTATATTTAGAAAACATTCTTGCAACATATTCTATTATCAAGCCTATACTTCGTGCACTGGTCTGATTTGTCATTGTTGTCATTGCGACAAATCGACTCTACAATCCCGCGCTCTCAGCTACTTGAGTGGCATGTTAATAATAATTAGACAATGAGGTTTTGGTTATGGACCAGAAAAACCTATTTACACGTTCAGCGTTAGCAGTGGCGGTTGCAATCCTCTCATCCAACGCTAGTGCTGCTGGTTTTCAATTGAATGAATATTCATCATCAGGACTAGGCCGTGCATTTTCTGGGGCTGGTGCCGTTGCAGATAACGCTTCCGTAGGCAGTCGTAACCCTGCGGCCATGACCTTATTTGATCGTCCATCGTTTTCTGGTGGTTTGGTGTATGTCAACCCAGATGTTGATATTACCGGAAAGTCACCTGTGACTGGTCAGAGCACAGATGCTAAAAACATCGCACCACATGCATGGATCCCAAACCTGCATTTTATCACTCCAATCAATGATCAATGGTATGTTGGTGCATCAGCCGTGAGCAACTTTGGCTTATCCACGGAATTCAGTAATAATTATCCTGCTGGCCTAATTGGTGGGAAGACATCACTCAAAACGTTGAACTTTAATCTAAGTGGTGCTTACAAATTTAATGATCAATTCAGCTTTGGCTTAGGTGTCAATGCTGTTTATGCCGATGCCAAAATCACTCGTCATATGGGTGAAACTGGTTCTGCAACATCCACAATGACAGGACTTAATACCCAAGCAACTACTGAAGCTGCCAAATTGGAAGGTAAAGATTGGGGCTATGGCTGGAATGTAGGATTCCTATATCAGTACGATGAAAACAACCGTTATAGCCTGACGTATCGTTCCAAGGTCAAAGTTAAGTTCAAAAAGGGGGATTACAGCAATGAAATGCCAGCTCTGCTCCCCGGTGGCCTCGCTGGCAACACCATTAAAGGTACTCTGGATCTGAACTTACCTGATATGTGGGAACTTTCGGGCTATAACCGTGTTGCACCACAATGGGCAATTCACTATAGCTTCTTGTATACAGGCTGGAGCGAATTTAAAGAATTACGTGGTAAAAGCAAAGATTCCGGTGCTACCTTATTCCAAAAGCACGAAGGTTTCCGCGATGCTTACCGTATCTCGCTAGGTACAACTTACTACTATGATGATAACTGGACATTCCGTACCGGTATCGCCTTTGATGAAAGTCCTGTACCAGCCAAAAATCGTTCTATCTCCATTCCGGATCAAGATCGTTTTTGGTTTAGCTTAGGAACCACTTATGCATTCAATAAAGATGCTTCTGTGGATGTCGGTGTTTCCTATATGCGCGGTAAGAAAGTACATGCTAGCGAGAAACTGCAAGAGAATGCACCTGCTCCTTTCAATACACCATATGAGTTTGATTCCAAAGGAACCGCATGGTTGTATGGCATAAGCTTTAACTACTCGTTCTAGTACATATTAGAACCGAATCTAAAAAAAGGATAGCACCGCTATCCTTTTTTTAGTTATAGGTAACGAATTAATCTATAGAATCCAATTCATCTTGAATACTTGCCGCATTAGGATTTTTTTCCGGCTCCAACTTGCCACCATTAGCCATAAAATCGTGGCGTTGGAAGTAAGCATCGCGCATCATCAAATAAGGATCTGAAGAGTTTTTTAGCAGGCCATCAGAGTCCAGCAAGCGAGCGCGGGTTTCTATACCTTCGAACACCCATTTGCCTACCAACATCCAACCAGTAAGATAACTCAATACGGGATAAGTCATATCCGCAAAGTTACCGCCTTCATCACGCAATGTAAAACTACCGTAACCGGGCAGAACAACATATGGGCCATACCCCACGTTATAGTGTCCTAATGTGCTACCAAAGCGCATTGGATCTTCTTTTGCCAGTTTGGGATTCGCCATGGAAGCAACATCAATAAGCCCCCCCATTCCCAACAAGGTATTCAAAAAGAAACGGTTAAAGTGTTTCGCACCTTCATGAACATCTCCACGCAAAAAACTGTTAACCATGCTGGCTGGTTCTTCAAGATTACTCATAAAATTGCCAATGCCATTTCGCGCTGGCATCGGCATATAATTACGCCAACCTACAGCAACCGGGCGCAGTACATACGGATCGAGAACATCATAATTAAAGTTGAACATAGCACGGTTAAACCCTTCCAGCGGATCAGAACGCCCCTGTTCCATCATATTCGATGAACTGGCACATCCCACAAGTAAGACTGCTGTAAGAGCAACCCCGCTCAGACGAGACTTCATATTGTTCTCCATATAATTATTTTTAGATATTAACTATCACGCTGCATACCAGCTAATGCACCCAATATGTAAAATATACCGCCAATCTTTCATTAATGGTAATCAAAAAGAGGGGTGATTATATAGGCAAACAGTTCGTTATGCCTTATCTTTGACAAGAAAAACAGGTATACAGCGTTTCGTTGTCCCCTTAGTGGATATAACGAACCAATAAGGTAATTAGTTGATAATTAAATAAAAAATATTAAATAAATATCTTACAAGTACACCAATATCTACACAACTTCAAAAACAACCCTCTTTTTCTTACTTCTTATTTTACTATCTCTATCTTAATCCCGACAGTTACCTGTGGTTATCTTTCGGGACCCGTCCCAAATGCGTTCCACCTTTTTAGTCTCTTGATATTTCATATTGTCATTTATTAACTTAACCGCAATTCTCGATAAATACACACCTAAATTCAAACCATTCAACCACATGAAGTTCAGCGCTAAATCTGTGCTGGCGTATTATGTGAGGATAATTCAGAAGGAGATGAAGGATGGATAAAAACTTAATTGAAGAAAAAGAGGTTTTTGATATGTTAGGAAAGAAAAGAACGGCAATATATCGGCTCAGGAAAAAAATATGGATTTCCTGAACCAGTTCTCAATCATCCCGCCCGATACAGCCATTCAGCTATACGTGAGTGGCTCGACAATGGCGGAGTCAACCGTTCGTGAGTTGCTTAATATGCCAAAATACTTTATCTGCATATAGCTCATACGCCTCTTTTTGTTCATCAATCCAATCGTGCTTGTTGTACACAGCCATCACCCCGCCTAATTCGTGCCCCAGCATCTTCTCGGTGACATGGGGTGCAATCCCCTCGCTTGATAAATTAGTCACCAGCGAACGTCTAAAATCATGTGTACGCCATTCAGGTATACCGATAGACTTCCTTAGCTTGTTCATATAGAGGTTTGCTGACGATCTGTCTATGGCTTTATCCAATTCCTGTCCAGGAAACAAAATATCATTACCCATGTTTAATAGTCGTTCTATATATGGCGTGATCTGCTTAAATATAGGCCTTCTAATTACATTGCCCATTTTCGAGTGAGCTACCGGAGTCGTCCAGATCAAATCATCCATATTAAATTCATTGGCAGTAGCTAGCCGTAACTCAGATAATCGAGCACCCCATAACAAAAGGAGTTGATGTAATATTTTGTTGGATGAAACTATCTTATTATTTTCCAGTGCTAACCAGACCTTAGCCAGTTCCGTGTAAGTTAAAACTCGGCTACCAGTGTCTGGTTTTTTGCCTATATTTTTCACGCTAAGTTTCATGACCTCGCATGATGGGATAAATTGCCTTCCTATGCACCAGTTAACCACTGAGCGCATTTGAGTTAAAAGCACTCTGGCTTTTTTAGGGTTTCCCTTTTCCTGTTTGTCGAAAAACTTAACCCAAGATGACACAGGTATGCTAGCTACTGGTGTATCCAAGAATTGTGTGTACATCGTGTTGTACACGACGGACTTATAAAGTATCTGAGTATTGGGTTTTAGCGTAGATACGTACTTATCCCACCAGTAGTCAAGGCAGTCTTTTAATGTTGCCTCTTCTTCAGAATGAGAGAAATACATTTTTGGATCAAGACCCTTTATGTACAATGAGCGCATATTACCTACTGCTACTCGTGCGTCCTTTAATGACATCTCAGGATATCGACCAACAGTAAGGCGAACGGGCTTGCCATTCCAGCGATATCTGTGCTGAAATGTTATGGTTCCGTTTGGAGTGATCCTGACACTCAAGCCGTCACCATCGGTTAATTCAGGTTTGCCTTTGTAGGGCTTGTTGTGGATGCCACGAAGTTTAGTGTCGCTCAATGCCATAGCTATAACCTGTACACAAGATGAAATGTGATTATGTACTCAATCTGTACACAATGGCAAGTGAACGAACCGACTACAACGAAAAACAAACGACAACAAAACGAAACAAACAAAGGCAAAAAACTTGATTAAAACAGGCATAAAGAGATAAGATACAAACGACTCAAAACAGTCTGAAACAAAGCAGTAAAAAGTCCCCTTAGTTAAATGGATATAACGAGCCCCTCCTAAGGGCTAGTTGCAGGTTCGATTCCTGCAGGGGACGCCAGAGTCAACTAAACTGCAATAAAGTACATGATGGGATTGTCTATCTGAAGGAATTGGGTACTTGTCATACAGGTCAGTATCAACACCATGATCAGGCAAACCACAGGTATAGAGAAGTCAGCCATTGTGATCTCTATAAAGGGTGGCTACCCTGATTTATGATTACATCATTCCTGCGCTACCGCAAATGCGGATTTTAGTTTCGACCACCTTGCGCATTGCCTCTTTACCCGGTGTGATATATTTGCGCGGATCGTTTGCATCCGGGTGTTCAGCAAAATATGCTTTAACCGCGTCAGCAAAAGCAATTTTCAGATCTGTCGCCACATTCACCTTGCAGATCCCGAAATTAATCGCATGCCGTACCATCTCCTCAGGGATACCTGATGCACCATGCAGAACCAGTGGAATATCAACCTGCTGCCTGATAGCGGCCAGGCGATCAAAATCAAGGTGTGGCTCTCCGTGATACAGGCCATGCGCTGAACCTATCGCGACCGCCAGTGAATCAATGCCTGTACGAGCAACATATTCTTTCGCAGCCATAGGATCAGTATAGAAACTATCTTTGCTATCGACGGCTAAGTCATCTTCCTGCCCGCCGAGCCTGCCTAATTCTGCCTCAACACTGACATCGTAGTTCTGACAAAATCGAACCACACGGGATACCGCCTCGATATTCTGCTCAAAAGGCAGATGTGAACCATCAATCATCACAGAACGGATACCGGACTGCACTTTATGACAGATATCATCATACTCTTCATGGTGATCCAGATGCAGTGCTATCGGCAGATGGTTGATATACGCCGCTTCACGACAGATAGACACCATATATTCCAGCCCTGCGTAGGTAAAGGTGCCAGGTGTTCCCGCCAATATCACCGGTGATGACAGTGCGGCAGCGGTTTCTACCACCACCTGCACTGTTTCAAGGTTATGGACATTAAAGGCAGGTACAGCGTATCTGCCACGCTGCGCTTTTTTCAGCATTTCCCGGTTAGAAATCAGATACATGTTATCTCCTCAGATACCATCAATACCCTGTGATGCCTGTCTTTCACGCTGCTGCTCATGCCACAGGCTGGTCAGCCCACGATGTCCGCATTCCAGTGCCATGTCGCGAAACTCGGTGACTGTCATACCGTCACGCTCAAGCATCATTTCCGCAGCCATCTGCATATTAGTACCAGTAATGACCTGATATGCAGGATGATTTAATGCCATCTGCGCAGCCTGTCTGAACGGAGAACCGCCGAGCAAGTCAGTGAGAAAAACCAGCCCTTCACCCTGATCACATTGGTAGCACGCAGCCTCCAGTGCTTTTTTCAGTGCCTCAGTACACATTCCTTCTGGAAAATCCACGGCTACACACTGCTCTTGCGGACCGATAACCTGTTCTACCGCCTGCAACAGACCACTGGCAAAACCGCCATGTCCGGTTATCACTACACCTAGCATCTGCACTCCTTATAGAAAACCGACGAACTTACCGACAATCCCAAACACCACTGTGATACCAATCAATTTCACAGGTGATGCTCCCTTCTTCATCAGCCAGTAAACCAACAGAGTAAAAGCCAGAGGCAACAGATTAGGCATCACTTTATCCAGTACATCCGTCTGTAGAGCGAGCTTCGCTTCGCCGGCCTTCAAGACTAACGGTGTGGAAAGATGAACGTAGGAAGCCACCAGTGCGCCTATTACTGTCATACCGACAATTGAAGCCGCATGAGAAATGTTCTTGGTGTGCGCTTTCAGCATGGCAATCGCTTTGATTCCTGCCCGATAACCGTAATGTGCCAGTCCGAAACGCAGGACAAAGTGCGCAATGTTGAACATCAGCAGAAAAATAATTGGCCCGAATAAACTGCCCTGAAGTGCCAGAGAGGCACCAATGCCGGCACAAATAGGTAGTAGTGTTAACCAGAATAAAGCATCACCAATCCCGCCTAAAGGCCCCATCAATGCAACTTTCACAGCACGGATGGTAGACACCTTCTCTTTACTCCTTTCCATCGCTAGTACAAGCCCAGAAAGGAAAGTGACGTCAAAGGGATGGACATTGATAAACTCCATATGCATTTTCATGGAGTTGGATAGGTCCTGTGGATTTTTATGGATCTTGCGCAGTGCCGGTATCAGGGTATATAACCAGCCCCCTGCCTGCATACGCTCATAGTTAAACGATGCCTGTAATAATAGTGAGCGCAGCGCCATTACGTTAATATCGCGGTTTGTCAGTTCAGGACTAAGCTCATTGTCAATATAGTCGTCCCGATCAACCTGGCTGGTTGCTATAGCCTGAGCCATCCTCTGTTCCGCTTTTGCCGCCAGCGCTTCATCTGAGTCATTAAATGCCATCGTTCATCTCCTGTGCAGTAGTCTGAGAGCCAGTACTCTGATCGTCGTTGCTGTCGTTACGGGTACGATTAAAAAAATCAATCAATGCAATTGCGAATGCGCCAAGTGCTACTGCAATAATCGGCATATTCAGGAAAGTCACAGAAATAAAACCTAGAATGAAGTAGGCCACATAGGTTTTTTTCATCATAAACTTCATTAGTAATGAGAAACCGATAGCAGGCATCATTCCCCCTGCTACCGCAAGGCCATCAAGCAGCCATTGTGGTGCTTTCCGAACCATTGTGCTCGCCGCATCTGCACCGAAATAGACAGGCAGGAAAGCAACAATAAAGTAGAAAAAGAACAGAATGAGTATACCGAAATAGTTGACCCATTCTACACCACGCCAGTTCAGTTTTCTCACCATTTCATCGCACTTATGCATCATCGGCGAATAGATAGTAAACAACAGTGTGATACAACCCTGTACGGCTATCGAAAACGGCACAGCTATTCCTATCGCCACTTTCGGATCGGTATGGGCCATGATCGCAAACGTTGTCCCAATCACCCCGCCGATAACCACATTAGGCGGTTGCGCTCCGGCCAGCGGCACCATGCCCATCCAGACCAATTCCAGCGTTCCACCAACCAACAAACCAGTCTGTACATCTCCTAAAATCAGTCCGACTAAAGGACCAATCACTATGGGACGGTGAATGTGAGTCAGTCCGTTAAACAGGTCAACACCGGCGATCCCTGCCAGTAAAGCGATAAGTAGTGCGCTAGTAAGCATACTGGCCTCCTCAGCTAATCAGCTTAGAGACAGATTCACCTGCTTCATCCGGCACCCTACGGATTTCACAAGTGATTCCCAATTTATCCAACTCACGGAATGCATTGATATCAGCGTCATCAACAGAGACCGTTTTGTGGATCTGTTTTTTTCCTTCCGAGAAATGCATATTTCCGACATTGACAAATTTGATAGGAACACCTCCTTTAACCAGAGTAAGCACATCCTGAGGTGTTTTGCAGACAATAAAAATTTTCTGCCTGTCCGCCGCCTTGTGAATGACAGCGATTGTTTTCTGCAATGTGAAATAGCGGGTCTGCACACCGTCAGAGACCACCATATCCATTAAAGATTGGGCAACAGGGTCGGCTGATGCTTCATCATTTGCCACCACAACCAAATTCGCGCCCAGTGAATTTGTCCAAGTCACGCCAACCTGACCATGAATCAGACGGTTATCGATTCGGGTCATCAATATGTTTGGGGCAGACATACTCACTCCTATTATTATTTTGTATATTGATAAGGGTATAATTGGACACCTTTTACAACTCGGTTTACTTCCCCTGTCGGGCAAGGATTATCGGGTGATAAGCTATGTGACAACGAGGTATTGAATGCCAACAACTGGAAGAAGATAAGATATGGAAACATCAGCCAAATATCAGAAAACCCGCTATTCAGTTCAACAGCTCCCGGCAGTGGCAGGCTGCTAAGCGGAATAATCTGTTTTGCCAGTTCATCATGTTTCAGTTCATTGAGCAGATCGATATCATAACGGCGGCAATACGCTTCTGCCGACAGCATCACGATAACTAAGGTATTTTCATCAATCATGAATTTAGGCCCGTGACGTACACCGAGTGTAGAGTCAAAACGGGTTGCCACTTTACCGGCTGTCAGTTCGAGCATCTTCAGAGCGCCTTCTTCCGCAATACCGGTAAAACAGCCGGAACCCAATGCTACCATTCTGCTGAAACCAGACTGTGATACTTTCTGAACCCGCGGCAACCATTCTGAAAAACACGTTTCACAGAGAGTGGCCATCTTTTCGACTGACTTATCTGCCCGTGCAAAATCCAGTTTGCCAAGCAGTAACAATGTCGCCAACGTCATGCAACTGAAGCTGGATGTCATTGCAAAACTACGATCATGGGAACCTTTAGGCATAATCAGCGCACAGGCATTGTTCTTGCCCTCTGCGCGCTTGACCTTTGCATAATGGGCAAGCGCACCATCTGGATTACAGGTAAGTATCAAGTGATAAACATCATCTGCTAACTGATCCGCCAGCTCAATTGCCCCGACACTTTCCGGGCTGTTACCGGAACGTGCGTAGGAGACCAGTAAGGTCGGACGCTGTTTTTCAAGATACTGCCACGGTGTCGGCACAATATCCGTTGACGCATAGGCGTAGACATCCAACCCACAATGTTCACGTAACCACGGAGCCATCGCTTTACCGATAAAAGCGGAAGAACCGGCACCACAGAGGATAATCTGTAAATCAGGCTTAACTAACAATGAAGACAAAAAAGGCTGCCACTGTGCCGCACTGGATTCCAGTTCACGATAGAGTTCACGCCATAAACGGGGTTGATGGGCAATCTCCTCTGCGGTAAACAGCGCATTGTGTTCTTCCAGCCATGACTGTGAATATGACAGTATCGTCCTCATGCTACAGCTCCTTCACTCTGTCCCTCACACGCTAGTGCGTACTGAAGTAAAACGGTTCTCACTTTATCCATCACCCACGCTTTCGGATCATGTTCCAGCCGCCCTGCTTTTACTGCTTCGGCCTGCTCAGGTAGGTACTGACTTAGCATCGACAAGGGTATTGGATTATTACGCAGGTTATTCAACAGATTATTGACTGCCGTTTCTGCCTTTGGAGCTGCCCAGTAGTAACGGATGCGGTCACTAAGACTGTATTGGCGGTCGATATATTGCTGATGTGCACTACCTTGGTAATAAGGACTCCAGTACTGAGGCTGTTCATGCATGATTTGCTCCAGCGTACTGTGCAGGTGAGCTGCATTCAGCTCACCATTCCATTCACGGTCTAGCTTATCGAGAGCAAACAACCCCTCACGCAAGGCAAACGTCAGCGCCGGCCCTACCTTTAGGATGGCAAAGTGGTCACGCACCAATTCACGGTAAGCACGCAGAGTCTGATAATCCGTAGAATGAGCCTCATAAACCAAATGGGGGACGGTTTCGATAAACTGGCTTAGTGTTTGTGCTTTCGCTGACTTGTAATGTTCAACATTATGATGATCAAATTCGACGCCAGGCTGAACCACAAGGCCAATAACCCGCGGCCAGACATCCGCTAAACCGTGCTCTTGCCATGCGTGTTGATGAATTTTCAGCGTCGTTTCTGCTGCCTGAGGTGAAGTGATCTGCATCCCTGCCATTGACGCCTTAGCACCTCCCGGTACAGGAACTTCAGTACCAATCACATAAACAGGGCGTTCACCGCTGTGCTCTTTCCAACTACGCTCAGCAACCTGACACAGCCTCGCTGCACGGGATGCTACGATTCCATCACTAAGCGGCACCGGATCATCTGCACAGGACATTGAACAATCGAGATGAATTTTCCTGAAACCTGCCGCAATATAATCGTAAATCAGTGTTTCAGAGAGCTGCATAGCCTCTTGCGCGCTACGGTTCTGCCATGCATTAGGACCCAGATGATCGCCACCGAGCCAGACTCTTTCGCGGGGAAGCCCTATTTTGTCAGCAATTTTCCAGATCATTGCGCGGAAATCTGCCGGTTGCATTCCGGTATATCCGCCGAACTGATTAACCTGATTAGAAGTCGCCTCAATAAGTACCGAAGAGTTTCTCTCTTTGGCTAAACGAATTGCACTTTCCAGCACCCAAGGATGCGCCGAGCAGACAGAGTAAATCCCTACGTTCTCGCCTGATTTATGGCGACGGATCAACTGTAATAGTGGCTGCATAGTATCTCCAGTCTATTCAGATAGGGTTAAAAACATTCGTTTTTAATTAAAATAGATATTTCTTATTCATCAACCACAATGACATCGACATCAAAAAAATCAGCGCCTGACGATAATCCCAGCTTCAAGGTCAAAACCGTCCACATCAAGAAACAATTACAGCAGAGTGGATCAATCGAAAATGTGATCCTTATTAAAGTTCATTTTTAGAGAAAAACCACCCCCGAAAATATTTCATTTTCATTCAAATCGAAAGCATGATCTTTCATTCGGCTTATTCGTTCTTCTACTTAAAGGCAGTCAGGAACTATAATTAAAGGAATTAAAAAATTAACAAACTTTAGTATTTTTTACGGCAACGACATCACGAATAAATTAAAAATCAATCATCACATTGATTTTGTGGATAAAATAGCCTGTAATCTCGACTATATGTGAGAAATTTGCTCAGTGGTGTTAAAGAATGGAATTAATTTAACTATAATGAAATCAACTTTAAACGATAGAATTTTTAATTCTGACAATGCTCTATGAAAATAGCCATACTACGTCGAAATGGACTTGGTGATCTCATTTGCACTCAACCATTAATAAAATTTTTACAGAAAACATATCCTGACGCAGAGATCAGCCTATTTATAGATTCTGGCAATGCTGAACTTGCTCATTATTTGTACCCTGAAATCAATATCTGTATCATCCCTAAAGGAAATAAATACCTGGCTATTATTAAAACTGCATTAGCATTTCGTCGAAAAAAATTTACTATTGCTATCTCAGCCAAACCTACACCTATGAAGCTAAATAATCTATTCTTATGGCTATTAGGGGCTAAAAAACGCTATGCTGTTGTTACAGATAAGCATTGGCATGCAAAGTTAATTAACTATCCAGTGAATCAGGAACAAGTTAATGGTTACCATCAGGCATTAAAAGTATTACGTACATTTTCACCTAATGAAAATAAATTATCTGCTGAACTTTTTCCTTGTATCAAATTTAACAATACCTTTCAACCTATTGAACCGCAGACTCCCATGATTTTATTTTCTGTATCTAACAATAGAAAATACAGTCTCATAAATAATGAACGTCTCACTTTAATAGCAAATAAAATTCTAGAAAATCACCCAGATACAAAATTTTTTATTTCTTCATATCAGCATGACACTCCTTTAGCTGAGGATTTAAAATTACGTATAGGAAAAAATAGTGAAGTTGTAGTATCCGATTCTCTGGATTCTTTTTTAGCTTTATTGAATAGCATGACACTCATTGTTGTCGGTGATGGTGGTATTTGTCATTTAGCAGCCGCGCTACAGAAAAAGCTTGTTGCCTTTTATGGTGTAACAAAACCTGAAAATTGGGCACCACTGGCTACAAAAGATAAGTCTATCACATTATACGATCCTGAAAATGTCAACAATATTGATTTAAATAAAGTTTATCCAGCTATATTTTCTTTGCTAAAGGAGTGATTTATTAAATAACTTCAATTACATCCAAAAGATATAAATTTATCTTGAAAATAGATATAATTTGACAACATAATTTATTTTTAAGGAGGCTCGCTTTCCATTGGAGAACAGGCTTTTGAGGAAAGGTTATTTTACCTAAGTATATACCTTAAACATCAGATAGTGACTCTGGTATGAGTAAGACGTTAATTTCTCAATCTAAGTTACAAGACAATCCCTGTATTAGCTGCGGTGCTTGCTGTGCATATTTTCGTGTTTCATTTTATTGGGCTGAAGCTGAGGATGGTGGCGGTACAGTTCCCGTATCTATGACCGAAAAATTAAATGATTTCATGCGCTGCATGAAAGGCACAAACGAAGCTCACCCCCGATGTATCAATTTATGTGGTGAAATTGGTAAATCGGTTTCCTGTTCTATCTATGATAAAAGGCCCTCTCCTTGCAGGGAATTTCCCCAGGCCTGGGAAACAGAAGATTATAATGAAAGTTGTGATCGTGCCAGAGCTGCTTATGGCCTTCCCCCTCTGCCAAAATCTCAACCATAGTTGATACTCGTTTGATATTAGTCGAATAAAAAACAGAATATTTCACTCAAGAGGAATTCGTTAGTCCCATCACAGACACCTTACTTTTGCATATCTATAGTTAACAAATGTAAATTTCATTACAGCAGAATGAGTTATCGCTGTGCAATTTATGAACTTTCCTTCATGAAATTATCAGGATGAAAAATAATGTCTGCTCATCTTCCTACAGGATATATTCCACAAACTTGCGAATCTTTATCACATTATCTTGCTAAAAATTTACCAACCACCATTTCACCAGGCGGTTCCCCTGAAACCTGGCAAATTCAAGAAGTGGGTGATGGAAATCTTAATTTAGTATTTATCGTCTCTGGAAAAGAAAAAACGATTGTCGTCAAACAAGCCCTGCCTTATGTACGGGCTGCGGGTGAATCATGGCCACTTTCCCTTGTTCGTGCGCATTTTGAATATCATGCTCTAATTGAAGAAAAAAAAGTCGCCAAAGAATATGTTCCTGATGTCTATTTTTATGATGAGAAAATGTCTCTCTTTGTCATGGAGTATTTATCTCAGCATATCATCCTGCGCAATCGCCTTATTGCCGGAGAAAAGTTTCCCCATCTCGCCGAAGATATTGGCATTTTCCTTGCGAATACGCTGTTCCATACCTCCGATATTGGCATGGCTGGTAAAGATAAAAAAAATCTTACTGCTCTCTTCGTTAATAATCATGAACTTTGCAAGATCACTGAAGATCTGATTTTTACTGAACCCTATTTTAACGCAGAGAGAAATAACTGGACTGCCCCCCAACTTGACGATGAGATTGACTCCATTTGGCAAGATCGAGCACTCATTCAAGCCGCCATGCAGTATAAGTATCAATTCATGACGCAAACACAAGCTTTGCTGCATGGTGATCTCCATTCCGGCTCAATCATGGTGACGCCAAATTCCACCAAAGTTATTGATCCAGAATTTAGTTTTATGGGGCCAATGGCGTTTGATATCGGTAACTATATCGGTAATTTATTGATGGCTTACTTCGCCCAGCCAGCCCTGCGAGAAAATAATGCCCAGTGCGTTGATTACCAGACATGGCTTTTAGGGCAAATAGAAACAACCTGGTCGGTGTTTGAACGCCATTTTCGCCAATTATGGAATGAAAAAGACATTGGGGATGCCTATCCTGTCGTGCTTTATCAACAGGGCACATTCGATGCTTCCTTCTTAAAAACAGTGCAAGATAACTTTCTATCCACCTTATTTAAAGACACACTCGCCTATGCTGGCTTAGAAATTAATCGTCGTATTGTTGGGTTTGCCGGTGTTGCCGATTTTAAACAAATTGAAGATCAAACCCAGCGCGCTATCTGTGAAAAACGGGCACTAAAACTGGCACGAGAATTGGTAGTCAATGGAGAAAATTATCCCACTTTTTCGCTAATCAGACGTTATATTGCACAGTGTTAAGAGATTGATATGAAAATTAACGGCATTCATTACCGTTCTGTTTGGCTTGCCAGCGATGGTTATACCGTCGAAATTTTCGACCAAACCAAACTTCCTTTTGAAGTGCAGACTATTCAACTACGCACTATGCAAGATGCTGCAACAGCCATCAAAGAAATGTGGGTACGGGGAGCGCCTTTGATTGGTGCCGTCGCCGCATATGGTATGGCTTTGGCAATGCATCAAGAAAGTAGCGATGAAAGTCTGCAACAAGCTTACAATGTTTTGGTGAAAACCCGCCCTACTGCGATCAATTTAAAGTGGGCTTTGGAGCGAACTTATCGAGTACTAGAAAATCTCGAACATTCACAACGTGAAACAACGGCTTATCGTATCGCCAATGAAATTGCAAATGAAGATGTGGAATTCTGTCACAAAATTGGTGAGCATGGATTAAAAATAATCCAGAGTATCGCAGAAACCAAATCAACAGGCGAAACGGTCAATATTTTGACTCACTGCAATGCCGGCTGGCTCGCGACGGTAGATTGGGGGACGGCTCTGGCGCCAATTTATATGGCACATGATGTCGGGATCAAGGTTCATGTCTGGGTTGATGAAACCCGCCCACGTAATCAAGGAGGGTTAACTGCTTTCGAATTGGGTTCACATGGTGTACCACATACTTTAATTGCTGATAACGCCGGTGGGCATTTGATGCAACATGGCAAAGTGGATCTCTGTATTGTTGGCACAGACCGGACAACTGCTCGAGGCGATGTATGCAACAAAATCGGTACTTACCTCAAGGCATTAGCAGCCAAAGCCAATCAGGTGCCTTTTTACGTTGCCCTGCCATCTCCTACACTGGATTTAACAGTCTGGGATGGCGTAAAAGAAATTCCCATTGAGCTACGTTCAGGTGAAGAACAATCCCACGTATATGGCATCACACCTGAAGGTCTACGAAGCTGGGTCAACACAGCGCCACATGGAACATCTTGCGAAAACTATGCTTTTGATGTTACACCTGCTGAACTTATCACCGGATTGATTACTGAACGTGGGATTTGTGATGCCAGTGCGGAAGGATTACGGGCGCTTTTCCCTGATCTGTGTGGGTAACCGTCATTATCATGCAAGGTAAAAATGATGAATAGAGAGCAAATCGCCCAAGAGATTATTGAAACTTGTCTCAAAATGAACGCGCTTGGATTGAACCAAGGGACATCGGGCAATATCAGTGCCCGCTATCAAGCCGGTTTTCTGATTACTCCCAGTGGCATACCTTATGAAAAGCTAACGGCTGATCAAATCGTATTTGTCAGTAATCAGGGGGAATATGAAGCCGATAAGGTGCCTTCAAGCGAATGGCATTTTCATCTCTCTTGCTATCAAGCACGTTCTAATCTCAATGCCGTTGTACATAACCATGCTGTTAATGCCACGGCAGTCTCTATTCTCAATCATGCCATACCTGCTATCCACTATATGGTTGCCGTTACAGGTACTGATCATGTTCCCTGCATTCCCTATGCCACTTTTGGGACGACTGAATTAGCTGACAATGTAAAAAAGGGGATCGCATACAGTAAGGCATTATTGATGCAGCATCATGGCATGATTGCAATGGAAGTTAATCTGGAAAAAGCGCTATGGCTGGCCAATGAAATTGAGATATTGGCACAACTTTATTTAAAAGTGCTGCCAATTATAGGAACAGTTCCGATACTTTCTCCGGCAGAAATGCAGCAAGTGCTGGAAAAATTCAAAAGTTATGGACTAAAGGTAAAATAGCCGCGAGATTCTATATATCAGAAGAAAAAGTATTAAGGGGATATTACGCTAAGGTAAGCGATTTCCTGATAAGAAATGCTGGGATGAAATGGTGGGTCGTGCAGGATTCGAACCTGCGACCAATTGATTAAAAGTCAACTGCTCTACCGACTGAGCTAACGACCCGATTAGGTAATTCTGATTTTGGTATCTAAATGGTGGGTCGTGCAGGATTCGAACCTGCGACCAATTGATTAAAAGTCAACTGCTCTACCGACTGAGCTAACGACCCGATTAGATAATTTTGATTTTGATATTTAAATGGTGGGTCGTGCAGGATTCGAACCTGCGACCAATTGATTAAAAGTCAACTGCTCTACCGACTGAGCTAACGACCCATTCTAAATATCAATGTGATACTGGAGACGAAACAACCCGATGAAGTGGTGGGCGATACCAGATTCGAACTGATGACCCCCTCCTTGTAAGGGAGATGCTCTACCAACTGAGCTAATCGCCCACTTCACGATGACTATTAACGACATCAATACCACTGATTTATGATTGGTGGGCGATACCAGATTCGAACTGATGACCCCCTCCTTGTAAGGGAGATGCTCTACCAACTGAGCTAATCGCCCAATCACAAAATCATTTTTATCACTACGAGAAATATGGTGGGCGATACCAGATTCGAACTGATGACCCCCTCCTTGTAAGGGAGATGCTCTACCAACTGAGCTAATCGCCCCGTCGTGATGGAGTCGCATTATAGGGATAGTTCGAAGTGAGTCAACGCTTTTTATCACTAAAACAATCGTTCGTCGTAAAATTAAACAGAATGAAACAATTATAGTCACGTAATGGTATCATTTAGGCGGGTTATTTTAGCTTTTCTCAATAACCTGCCGTTAACGCCATTGAGGAATTGAAGTGCAGTGATAAAATAACTCCCACTGTTGTTACTTCAATCATCCAACACGCTCTCTAATAAAGAGAAACGTAATTAAGGCAATTCCTGATGAGTAAAATTAAAACCCGTTTTGCACCAAGTCCTACTGGCTATCTGCATGTTGGTGGTGCGCGTACTGCTCTTTATTCCTGGTTATACAGTCGCCACAATCAAGGTGAATTTGTTCTTCGCATCGAAGATACCGATCTGGAACGTTCTACCCAAGAAGCCATCGACGCAATTATGGACGGGATGAACTGGTTAAATCTGAATTGGGATGAAGGCCCTTATTATCAGACCAAACGTTTCGACCGTTACAACCAGGTTATTGATGAAATGTTAGAGCAAGGTACTGCTTATCGTTGCTATTGCTCTAAAGAGCGTTTGGAACAATTGCGTGAAACTCAGATGGCTAATGGTGAAAAACCACGTTATGACGGAAAATGCCGTGATAACGAGTGCCAGCATAGTCACGATGAGCCACATGTTGTGCGTTTCCGCAACCCACAAGAAGGGTCTGTCGTTTTTAATGACAGTATCCGTGGCCCGATTGAATTCAGTAACCAAGAGCTGGACGATTTGATCATTCGCCGTACCGACGGCTCACCAACTTATAACTTCTGTGTGGTAATTGATGATTGGGATATGGAAATCACCCATGTTATTCGTGGTGAAGACCATATCAACAATACCCCACGTCAGATCAATATCCTGAAAGCGCTTGGCGCACCTGTCCCAGAATATGCCCATGTTTCTATGATCCTCGGCGACGATGGTAAAAAACTGTCCAAACGCCACGGTGCAGTCAGCGTAATGCAATACCGTGATGATGGTTATCTGCCAGAAGCACTGTTGAACTATCTGGTTCGTCTGGGCTGGTCACATGGTGATCAGGAAATTTTCACCGTTGAAGAAATGACTGAACTGTTTAGCCTTGATGCCATCAGCAAATCTGCCAGTGCATTCAATACGGAAAAATTGCAATGGTTGAACCATCACTACATTAATACTCTGCCAGCAGAAAAAGTTGCTGTACATTTAGCGTGGCATATTGAACAGCAAGGTATTGATACTCGCACAGGTCCAGAACTGGTTGATTTGATCAAACTGTTGGGTGAGCGCTGCAAGACCTTGAAAGAAATGGCTGAATCTTGCCGTTATTTCTATGAAGAATTTGCCGAGTTTGATGCAGATGCCGCGAAAAAACATCTGCGTCCTGTTGCTCGCCAGCCATTAGAAGTTGCCCGTGCGAAACTGGCAGCGATAACTGAATGGACACCTGAGAATATCCATCACGCTATTCAGGCGACGGCTGACGAACTGGAAGTTGGGATGGGTAAGGTAGGCATGCCACTGCGTGTTGCTGTTACAGGTGCGGGTCAGTCTCCGAGTGTTGATGTAACAATCCATGCTATTAACCAAGCTCGTTCATTATCTCGTATTGATAAGGCACTGGTTTATATTGCTCAGCGTGAAGCGCAATAAATCGTCATTTACCGATGTTACGTCATAATGTGGCGTGAATAATCAAGGCACTCAATTTATTACAGTGCCTTGATTTGTTACCCTCCAGACTGGTCACTGACGGCTTTTTCAGCGCTTACACAGAGAATGTTAATGAATTCATTGACAGAATTCTCTGGTTTTCATATGATTCGCCCCGTTCTACAGAATTTTGATTTGGGGCTATAGCTCAGCTGGGAGAGCGCTTGCATGGCATGCAAGAGGTCAGCGGTTCGATCCCGCTTAGCTCCACCAAATACTTATCTTACTTACTCATCAGAGTAATCAGTATTTGGTATTCAAAACCTGAACCACATTCGTGGGGCTATAGCTCAGCTGGGAGAGCGCTTGCATGGCATGCAAGAGGTCAGCGGTTCGATCCCGCTTAGCTCCACCAAAATTCTTAATCCCTGAAGACGCAAGTTTTCAGGGATTTTTCTTATATCGCTGTATTCGTAATCCCATTAAGGGTTAAGGTCGATTATTAAAAAAATTGGCTATAAGAGCCTGTCCCTGTCATCATTTATTGTATTTACACGTTTCATTGGATGACTATTTGCCATCCATTCTCTGACATCTGTAGGCAGGGTTTGCATGTACGGAGTATCAACATAACCTGGTCCAACTGCAATGAACAAAAAAACTTTATCCATCAGGTTCCTTTCAACGGTTTTACCAGCGAGTCCAATCCTTCAATTTTTATTGCAAGCGTCATTTCCATCAATGCTCCCAGTTTTCCCTGTGGGAACTCCCCTTTGCGGGCAAACCAAAGTAAATACTCTTCCGGCAAATCAATTAACATTCGCCCTTTATATTTACCAAATGGCATAGCTGTATTCGCTATTTCCAACAAGTTTTCTTTGTTCATCATAATCAACCTCATTATCTCACTATGAATATAAGACTATGAATATAAAAAAGTGGCGTCCGCCAGAACGCCACTTTCGATTGTTTTCTATCAAATCTAATGAAACAGATTAGAGGCTCAAAATCAGTCCGGTAATTGCTGCGGACAGGAAACTCACCAGCGTTGAACCAAACAGCAATTTCAAGCCAAAGCGCGCAACAGCATTACCCTGTTGTTCATCCAGCCCTTTAACAGCGCCAGAAATAATCCCAATGGAACCGAAGTTAGCGAAAGAAACCAAAAATACGGACAGAATACCTTTCGAATGTTCACTTAGTTGAGCAGACATCTCTTGCAGGCTCTGCATCGCCACAAATTCGTTGGAAACCAACTTGGTTGCCATGATACTGCCGACTTTCAGCGCTTCATCACTTGGAATACCAATGATCCATGCAAACGGATAAAACACATATCCCATACACTCCTGGAAAGTAATACCAAATACCAGATGGAAAATTGCGTTAATTCCTGCAATCAAGGCAATAAAACCGATCAACATCGCAGTGACAATCAAAGCAACTTTGAAACCCGCCAGAATATAATCGCCCAGCATTTCAAAGAAACTTTGCCCCTCGTGGAGGTTGCTCATATGGATATCTTCTTCATTCTCAACAGAGTAAGGATTGATGAGAGATAAGATGATAAAAGTGCTGAACATATTGAGGATCAGTGCCGCAACCACATATTTTGCATCCAGCATCGTCATGTAAGCCCCGACGATAGCCATAGATACGGTAGACATTGCTGTTGCCGCCATCGTATACATCCGGCGTTCAGACATGTTGCCCAACACATTCTTATAAGCAATGAAGTTCTCTGACTGCCCCAGAATCAATGAACTCACCGCATTAAATGATTCCAGTTTACCCATGCCATTGATTTTAGACAGTATTGTACCTATTACACGAATAATAATTGGCAATACTTTGATGTGTTGCAAAATACCAATCAGGGCGGAAATAAAAATGATAGGACACAATACATTTAGGAAGAAAAAGGCCAGATTTGCTTCTATCATGCCACCGAAAACAAAGCTGGTCCCTTTCGCTGCATAAGACAATAGATGGACAAATAAATCGTCAAATCCTTTAACGACCCCCAAACCCACGTTAGAGTTCAGGAAGAACCAGGCCAGAAAGAGTTCAATTATAATTAACTGAATAATATAACGAATCTTAATACCCTTCCGGTTATTACTTGCCAAAACCGCCAGGCCGCCAATGACCACTAATGAGAGGAAAAAATGTAAAATATGAGATATAGACATAAAGAAGAGCTCCAAACACGATTCTGTGCAAATTTACATCTGTATTTTATGTAACACATAATAGTAAATTTTGATTACTATCACACTAATTTACTATTTAGGTGGTTACATGTCTCTATTTAGCTAACTCGATCACACTTTAATAATCGCCTCCCTAAGTAGAAGACATATTATCCACCCAATAAACGGAGCATTTCCTCTTCATCAATAACGTAAATTCCCAGCTCATTAGCCTTAGCTAATTTGGAACCCGCAGCTTCACCTGCAATAACCAGATCTGTTTTCTTAGACACGCTTCCTGTCACTTTTGCACCTAAGGCTGTCAGCTTATCTTTAGCTTCGTCTCGGGATAAACGACTCAATGAGCCCGTCAATACTATTGTCTTGCCAGCCAATGGACTGTCGACTTCATCAAAGTTCAAGCTTTCAGTCGATTCCCAGTGAATACCAATATTGTTAACCAGATCATCAATCACCACCTGATTGTGTGGCTCATTAAAGAAATTCACAACATGGCGGGCAACAACATTTCCCACATCCTGCACCGCAATCAGTGCCTCAATGTCCGCTGCACGTAATTTTTCTAACGTGCCAAAATGTGCAACCAGGTTGGCAGCTGTCGCTTCGCCAACTTCACGAATACCCAAAGAGTAAATAAAGCGTGCAAAAGTGGTTTTCTTCGCTTTCTCCAAGGCATTAATGATATTTTGCGCAGACTTAGGCCCCATACGATCAAGACCCGTTAATTTTCCGGCTGTCAGTCGGAAAAGCTCAGCTGGCGTTTTGACATACTCTTTATCCACAAGCTGCTCAATAATTTTTTCGCCCATGCCATCAACATCCATAGCACGACGGGAAACAAAATGTTTCAGTGCCTCTTTCCGCTGCGCTCCACAGAACAAGCCTCCTGTACAACGAGCGACTGCTTCACCTTCGACACGCTCTATATCTGAGCCACAAACCGGACAATGTGCGGGAAAAATCACTTCCTGAGTTTCTGCTGGCCTGTTTTCATAAACAACGCCCACGACTTGCGGAATAACATCTCCAGCACGACGAATAATCACCGTATCACCAATACGCAGCCCCAGACGTTCAATTTCATCTGCATTATGCAGCGTGGCATTACTCACCGTAACACCTGCCACCAATACAGGCTCCAGACGAGCAACCGGAGTAATGGCGCCAGTACGTCCTACCTGAAACTCGACATCACGGATGATAGTTATCTGCTCTTGAGCCGGAAACTTGAAAGCTGTCGCCCAACGTGGCGCTCGGGCAACAAAGCCCAACCTTTCTTGTAATTCGAGGGAATCGACCTTGACGACAATTCCATCAATATCAAAGCCCAGTGTCGGCCGCTTCTGCTCAATGTCATGGTAAAAATCCATCACCCGTTGAGTTCCCTGGCATAATTTCACATTGTCATTGACAGGCAGTCCCCACCGCTTGAATTGCATCAGGCGTTCATAGTGGCTTGCTGGTAACTCTCCGCCTTCCAACACACCAACCCCATAGCAATAGAAAGTAAGTGGACGCTTGGCAGTAATGCGAGGGTCAAGTTGACGCAATGATCCAGCCGCTGCATTGCGGGGATTAGCGAAGACTTTATTTCCTGTGCGACGCGCTTCTTCGTTGAATTTTTCAAATCCGGCTTGTTTCATAAAGACTTCACCACGGATTTCGACGCGAGCGGGAATATTATCCCCTTTCAAACGCAAGGGAATGGCACGAATAGTACGAACGTTGGCGGTAATATTCTCCCCCGTTGTCCCATCACCACGAGTCGCTGCCTGCACCAATTCCCCATTTTCATACAGCAAACTGACCGCCAAACCATCAAGTTTTAACTCACAACAAAACACCAAATCCTGGCTGTCTTTCAGACGATCACGAACGCGTTTGTCAAATGCCAGGTAGCTCTCTTCATCAAATACGTTATCCAGAGATAGCATAGGGATCTCATGGCGTACCTGCTCAAACGCCGTTAACGGTGCAGCTCCCACTCGTTGGGTAGGAGAATCCGCAGTAACCAGTTCTGGATGCTGCTCTTCCAGTGCTTTTAATTCTCGCATCAAACGATCATATTCTGCATCAGGGATCTCTGGCGCATCCATAACATGATACAAATATTCGTGATGACGTAATGTAACTCTTAATTCTTTGATTTTTTGTATAATATTTTCCATGACTTCTCACCAGAGATGAAAAACCCCCGACTAGCGGGGGCTTGATACTAATAAAAAGAGAGGTTATTCACTGACATTGAGCGTATCACGGATACGCGCCTTATAGAGTTCGATCATCTGTGGTGTCAGCAACTTGCGCTCACCATCCAGAACTACGCCTCCCACATCGGCAGCGATGCGCTGTGCTGCCTGTAACATCAGTTTAAAATTCTGATTGGAATCACCATATGAAGGCACAAGCATAAATATGGAAACACCAGGAGTAGTGAAATCTGTCATTTGGTCTGGGTCAAATGAGCCAGGTTTTACCATGTTAGCTAAACTGAATAACACAGCACCGCTACCCGATGGATTTAGATGGCGATGAAAAATATTCATCTCACCAAACCGGAAGCCTGCCTGTAAAACGCTTTGGAACAAGACTTCACCATCCAGTTCCTGCCCATGATGAGCGGCCACATGCAACACCAACACTGTCTCTTTTTTAGTCTGTTCAGATTTAGACTGTGCTTCATTTTTCGCTGCCTTTGGCTGCCCTTCCACAATGTCAGAGTCTGACTCTGCTACCCTGGCTTCTTTCGATTCAGCGGATTCAATCGGGTCGAACAAACCAAGTTGTGGTTCTTCCTGTTGATCATCGACACCTTTTACCTTGACTGTAGAAGCATCAGATTGATGCCTTGCAAGTAAAGGATCAGTACCATCATCAGGCACTATGGCCGACGATTCAGACGCATGACGTTCGATAACCGGCTCTGCGCGGTGTTCAGTATGCGGTTTCGCCGATTCCTGAACATTCGATTTTGACGTATTATCAAACAGTTCATCGCCATCATCATCCTTTGGCTCTTCCTGACGCCCCTGTTTATGACGTTTAACTGGGCGATCACGAAAGAGTGATGAACGCTCTTTACGGCTGGTCCACAACCCATGTAATAGCAAAGCTATTATGGCTATCGCACCAACAACGATTAATATCAGACGCAAATCCTGCATCATTGCTATCTCTGTTGTTTAAATTAATTGCCATCACGGCGGAATATTCTTTAGATAAGAGTATTTGTCAAATAAGACAAGTGCAAGTCTCTACATACTTTTCTTACCATAATGAGAGAATTTCTCTGTTTTTTTGGATGTTTTTTACTCATAAAACGACTGGTCAGTAGAAAGTCCTGCCTATATCATACCGTCTCAATCATCTAAGGGAGAATAAGAAAATATGACGAATTCGACAAAGTTGCCAAAACATGCGAGTGGATTTCACTATATTGCCCAAGGTTGGCAACTAATAACCCGTCCTGGCATTAAGAGATTCGTTCTATTACCTTTATTGGCTAACATCTTATTGCTAGGTGGTTCATTTTGGTGGCTATATCATAAACTGGGTGACTGGATACAATGGACTCTCGATAAAATACCAGACTGGATGCAATGGTTAAGCTATTTAATTTGGCCACTTGCAGTTATCTCTATCTTACTGGTTTTTACTTATTTTTTCAGTACACTAGCTAATTTTATCGCTTCACCATTCAATGGCTTGCTGGCAGAAAAACTGGAAGCTGACTTAACAGGCATTCCGGCACCAGATACTGGCGTTATCGACTTACTCAAAGACACGCCCCGTATTCTGAAACGCGAAGTAGTGAAAATTCTTTATTATATTCCGCGTGCACTTATCCTATTGTTACTTTACTTCATTCCAGGAATAGGCCAAACCATCGCTCCTCTCCTTTGGTTTATTTTCAGTGCCTGGATGCTGACAATCCAATATTGTGATTACCCGTTTGATACTCATAAAGTCAGTTTTACCACTATGCGCAATACATTACGCCAAAATAAAATAGATAACCTGCAATTCGGCGCAGCAGTAAGCATTCTGACCATGCTCCCAATTGTGAATCTGTTTATCATGCCCGTTGCGGTTTGTGGAGCCACTGCGATGTGGGTTGATCGCTACCGTGCTCAATATGCCCTGAATCACACTTTATCAAACTAATTTAATCTTCTGTTTACTACCTTTTGCCTACGACAAGCCCCCTGACAGGTCATAAGCATGTCTGGGGGCTTTGTTTAAAAATTCATGCCAATCTTAAATAATCAGAAGAATATAAAATGACCATCAATTATTCTTTTATATAATAAGAATAGACTGAAACCTTATTTCCATAAATAGGATGTTAGCGTATGGTTAATCAGTATTTACGGTATGTTAGGGGCAAACGAACAATGAGCAAAATTTATGAAGATAATTCGTTGACTATTGGTCACACTCCGCTAGTACGTTTAAAAAATTTCGCAAATGGTCGCATTCTCGCGAAAGTAGAATCCCGTAACCCCAGCTTTAGTGTCAAATGCCGCATTGGTGCCAATATGATTTGGGATGCTGAAAAACGTGGCATTCTGACCAAAGATAAAGAACTTATCGAGCCAACCAGTGGTAATACAGGGATTGCACTTGCCTATGTGGCAGCTGCCCGTGGTTATAAGCTGACATTGACCATGCCTGAAACAATGAGTCTTGAACGACGTAAGTTGCTAAAAGCACTCGGCGCAAATTTGGTGCTGACCGAAGGTGCAAAAGGCATGAAAGGTGCGATTGAGAAAGCTAATGAAATTCATGACAGCAATCCCGACCGTTATATACTCCTGCAACAATTCAGCAATCCTGCCAACCCGGAAATTCATCAAAAAACTACTGGCCCTGAAATTTGGGAAGATACTGACGGTAATGTAGACGTTTTTGTTGCTGGCGTAGGAACTGGCGGCACAATCACGGGTGTTGCCCGTTACTTAAAAAATACTCGGGGCAAACAAGTTACCATCGTTGCGGTAGAACCAGAAAGTTCACCTGTTATCAGCCAAAAATTGGCGGGTGAAGAACTTAAACCAGGCCCACATAAAATTCAGGGAATTGGCGCTGGATTCATTCCTGATAACTTAGATTTAACATTAGTTGACCGTGTATTTAAAATCAGCAATGAAGAAGCGATGCAAATTGCACGTGAAATCACTGAAAAAGAAGGTATTCTTGCCGGTATTTCTTCAGGTGCTGCTGTTGCGGCGGCCATCAAAATAGCGCAAGAAGATGCATACAAGGATAAAAATATCGTGGTGATTTTGCCTTCGTCAGCTGAACGTTATCTCAGTACAGCACTGTTTGCTGACTTACTCGGTGAGTAAAAATCACTCTATAGAATTTTTCACTACATTGACAAAAAGGCACCTCTAGGGTGCTTTTTTGTGCATCAGATCAAAGTTTAAAACTTTCTTAGATGATTTATTCAAGTAGCTTTAGTATTTAACCAGTAATTATTTCGATGCACGAAATTAATCACCAACCAGATGGCAAATAAGGGTGTTCAATTGAAAGCCTTCTTCGGATAGCGAGTATTAACACCAAATCAACAATTGAGTGCATCAAGTATGTTAATTTTTTGATAATGATTATTATAATCCCACTAAATTTCAAGTTAAAATTAGCAACGCAATAACTTGAAAAGCGAAGGGAATACGCTTTACTTCATTATCATTTTAACGGTTGTATAAGCCGCAGGGAATTCAGCTATATCCAATGGAATTCTCTTAGCTTATCAACGAATATTTAAGTTATTGAGGAAATACTATGTTCCAGCAAGAAGTTACTATTACTGCACCAAACGGTCTCCACACTCGCCCTGCGGCACAATTTGTCAAAGAAGCAAAAGGCTTTGCTTCTGACATTACTCTAACTTCTGGGGGCAAGTCTGCCAGCGCAAAAAGCCTGTTCAAATTACAAACGCTGGGATTGACTCAAGGTACAGTCGTAACGATTTCTGCTGAAGGCGAAGATGAGCAACAGGCTGTTGAACATTTAGTTAAATTAATGGGTGAATTGGAATAATCGTCCGTTCAATCAAGCCAATCTATTTCATTCAGCTTATCCCCAGGCCAATAAAATCTGGGGATATTTAGGGCATCTCCTAAGTCTTAATGAAAGGTAATCACCCGCAGTAAGGTCATATAATATGATTTCAGGCATCTTAGTATCACCAGGAATTGCTTTCGGTAAAGCGTTATTACTGAAAGAAGATCCCATCATTATCAATCATAAAAAAATTATTCCTGAACAAGTCGAACAAGAAATTTCCCGCTTTAAGCAAGGCCGTGACAAATCTTCCGCACAATTAGAGATTATTAGAGAAACAGCCGAAAAAAATCTGGGTGCAGAAAAGGCCGAAATCTTCGAAGGCCATATTATGTTGCTGGAAGATGAAGAGCTAGAGCAGGAAATTATTACTCTTATTAAAAAAAATCTGTTAACAGCAGATGCAGCCGTTCATTCCGTTATTGAAGATCAGGCCAATGCGCTGGAAGAACTGGATGATGAATATTTGAAAGAGCGAGCCGCCGATGTCCGTGATATTGGTAAGCGCTTACTGAAAAATATTCTGGATATGCCAATTATCGACTTAGGTTCCATTGAAGAAGAAGTCATCCTGGTTGCCAATGACCTGACCCCATCAGAAACCGCACAACTCAATCTGGACAAGGTATTAGGTTTCATTACTGATCTTGGTGGCCGGACTTCTCACACTTCCATTATGGCTCGCTCTCTGGAATTACCAGCGATTGTTGGTACAACCAATGCGACCAAACAAATCCAAAATGGCAGTTACCTGATTCTGGATGCCGTCAATAATCACATTTATGTGAACCCATCTGATACCGAAATCGAGAAACTGAAAACAGCGAAAAGTGAGTATCTGACAGAAAAAACCGAACTGGCGAAGCTGAAAGACTTACCGGCCATCACATTGGATGGTCATCAAGTTGAAGTTTGCGCCAATATCGGTACGGTACGTGACATCGCTGGCGCTGAACGCAATGGTGCCGAAGGTATTGGTTTATACCGTACTGAATTCCTGTTTATGGATCGTGATTCTCTGCCAACCGAAGACGAACAATTTGAAGCCTATAAAGCAGTTGCAGAGGCTGTTGGTAATCAAGCCGTCATTATTCGTACGATGGACATTGGTGGCGATAAAGACTTACCTTACATGAATCTGCCAAAAGAAGAGAACCCATTCCTTGGCTGGCGCGCGATCCGTATTTGCCTTGACCGTAAAGAGATCTTACATTCTCAATTACGTGCTATCCTGAGAGCTTCTGCATTTGGTAAACTGCGCATTATGTTCCCAATGATTATTTCAGTTGAAGAAATTCGGGAATTGAAAGCTGAGCTTGCGTTACTCAAAGAGCAATTACGCAATGAAAACAAAGCATTTGATGAATCGATTGAAGTTGGCATCATGGTGGAAACGCCTGCTGCTGCAACCATTGCTCATCATCTTGCAAAAGAAGTTGACTTTTTTAGTATTGGGACAAACGATCTAACTCAGTATACTCTTGCGGTAGACCGTGGTAATGAGCTGATTTCTCATCTCTACAACCCAATGTCACCAGCAGTGTTGAGCTTAATCAAGCAGGTTATTGATGCCTCACACGCAGAAGGTAAATGGACAGGCATGTGTGGAGAGCTTGCCGGTGATGAGCGCGCCACGCTGTTGCTCTTGGGCATGGGGTTGGATGAGTTCAGCATGAGTGCAATATCAATTCCACGCATTAAAAAGATCATCCGTAATACTAATTATGATGATGCAAAAGCACTGGCAGAGCAGGCCTTGACTCAGCCAACAGCAAAGGAATTGATGGATTTGGTTGACACTTTTACCAGAGAAAAAACACTCTGCTAAAAATTAGCCAGAATACGGTCCCATTAAACAATTAGGAGAAGATTCATGGGTCTGCTTGATAAATTAAAATCTCTGGTTTCAGACGATAAAAAAAATAGTGGCAGTATTGAAATTATCGCGCCATTGTCAGGTGAGATAGTCAACATCGAAGATGTTCCAGATGTTGTTTTTGCCGAAAAAATCGTTGGTGATGGTATCGCGATTAAACCAACCGGCAACAAAATTGTCGCTCCTGTTGATGGCACCATTGGCAAGATCTTCGAAACTAATCATGCTTTTTCTATCGAATCTGATAGTGGCATTGAGCTATTCGTCCATTTTGGCATTGATACCGTTGAACTGAAAGGTGAGGGTTTTAAACGCATTGCCGAAGAAGGTCAACGGGTACAAAAAGGTGATTTGGTTTTAGAGTTTGATCTGGCATTTCTGGAAGAAAGAGCTAAATCAACCTTAACTCCTGTTGTTATTTCTAACATGGATGAAATTAAAGAGTTAACGAAAGTAAATGGCTCCGTAGTCGTAGGTGAGTCAGTCATCATGCGAATCAAAAAGTAACAGAAGAATCATTGAAGGATATTTGCCTCTTTTTCTGTTAACCGATTCATTTTAATTGATGAACTGTTCGTAAATCGTCACTGCTTTATCAGGCTAGTCAGTAAAGTGTCTGATAAAACAGGACGATTTTTTTACGGATGATAAAAGGTTAATTAAATACCCCTGTAGACAAGTACCTGTCACCACGATCACAAATAATCGCTACAATGACTGCCCCAGGGTTTTCGGCTGCGATGCGTAACGCGCCAGAAACTGCGCCACCAGAGCTTACGCCACAGAAAATACCTTCCTTTTGGGCCAACAAACGCATGGTATTTTCCGCTTCCGTTTGGGTGATATTCAGAATCTGATCCACCAGCTCTTTCTGATAAATGCCGGGCATATAAGCTGGAGTCCAACGACGAATACCAGGAATATGACTATCTTCCGCAGGTTGTAATCCGGTAACTTTCACTCTGTCTGACTGAGATTTCAGATAGCGGCTCACCCCCGTAATTGTGCCTGTCGTTCCCATACTGGAAACAAAGTGCGTGATCCGTCCCTGTGTTTGCTGCCAAATTTCTGGGCCAGTAGTATTAAAATGAGCCAGTGAATTATCCGTATTATTAAATTGGTCCAGAACTTTTCCTTCCCCATTCTTCTCCATTTCTTGCGCCAAATCCCGCGCACCTTCCATTCCCAATTCTTTACTGACTAAAATTAATTCAGCACCGTAAGCCCGCATTGATGCCTGTCTCTCAAGGCTCATATTTTCAGGCATCAATAATTTTAGGCGATATCCTTTTACCGCCGCGATCATCGCCAGTGCAATACCGGTATTACCACTCGTTGCTTCAATCAAAACATCACCCGGAGCGATTTCCCCACGCAATTCCGCTTGCAGGATCATCGAAAGCGCTGCTCTGTCTTTTACGGAACCCGCCGGGTTATTGCCTTCCAACTTTACCCAAATCTCAGCGTCAACACATTCTGTAATTCGTTCTAATTTTACCAGTGGTGTATTACCTATAAATTCTTCCAAGCTTGCCACAGCATTACCTAGTTCGTATGAGAATGGATAAACAAATAATCATATTAAGGAAACTGTAGCAAGACATTAAGCAAAAAATCCCTACTTCCTTGCATTGCGGGAAATAGGGATTCAATATAAAGATGAATTAAATCAGGCAGATTCAGCAAATCGCAACACTTTTAATGGCAAATCCCCGGCATACAAGCGAGCACCTGTGCCGCCAATAAAATAGTCATTTCCCCTAACCGGTATGGATGAATCATCCCGCCAAATCACTGACAGGTATTCATCTCCCCATCCTAGCGGTTGAACAGATAGGAGGAAAAAATGACCGCGCGGACTCACTTCCACAACCTGCACTGGCAAAGGACAAGCAAGTGTTTGCTTAGCACTAAGCGTCATATCCCAAGGCCGAAAAAATACATCAACATTTCCTTGATGTAGCGGTGTGATATTCAATGGAAAAATTTTCCCGCCAATCCAGAGTTGGGAACCTTTAATTTCACCATTCAGTTTGTTTATTTCCCCCATGAATTCAAGGACAAATCGGCTTTCCGGTTCATGCCATACTTGCTGAGGAGTACCAACCTGTTCAATGCACCCTTGATTCATAAGTACCACCCTGTCAGCCACTTCCATTGCCTCTTCCTGATCATGGGTAACGAATACGCTGGTAAACTTCAATTCTTCATGTAACTGCCGCAACCAACGACGCAATTCCATACGAACCTGAGCATCTAATGCACCAAAAGGTTCATCCAACAAGAGGATCTGTGGTTCAACCGCCAATGCCCTTGCTAATGCCACACGCTGTTTTTGCCCACCAGAAAGCTGCGATGGATAACGTTCTGCCAAATGGGTAAGTTGCACCATATCCAGCAAAGCCATAACTTTACTACGCAATGCCTCAGCATGGGGACGCTGACGACGAGGAAGAACCGTCAGGCCAAAAGCCACGTTATCAAATACCGTCATATGGCGAAATAAGGCATAGTGCTGGAATACAAACCCAACACGCCGATCTTTTGCATGTAGCCGGCTGACATCTTGGCCGTGGAATTTCAATTGGCCCGCATTCTGCTGCTCAAGCCCTGCGATGATCCGCAACAGTGTCGTCTTGCCAGAACCCGATGGGCCAAGCAGGGCTACCATCTCACCAGATTCAATATCCAGTGAAATTTCATTCAGTATCTGAGATCGACCAAAAGATTTACTGATTTTACTGATTTCAATACTCATATTCCGCTCCTAACCTACCCTTGCTGGCGGCTTAAACGCCATTGCAATGCACTTTTGACAATCAGAGTAATAATCGCCATCACCGCCAATAAGGCCGCAGCCGTAAATGCGCCAACCGTGTTGTAATCTTGATACAACAGCTCAACCTGCAAAGGTAGCGTATAGGTTTCACCACGAATGGCCCCTGATACTACAGACACAGCACCAAATTCCCCAATCGCCCGCGCATTGGTCAAAACAACGCCATATAACAATGCCCAACGAATATTTGGCAATGTCACACGCCAGAACATCTTCCAGCCGGAGGCACCCAATAATAGGGCGGCTTCATCTTCCTGATTACCTTGACTCAACATCACCGGCACCAATTCACGGACCACAAACGGACATGTCACAAACACTGTCACCAATACCATACCCGGCCATGAGAACATCAATTGGATGTCATAACTCCCCAACCAGCTTCCTAACCAGCCATTCGCACCATAAAACAACAGATAAAGTAATCCTGCTACAACCGGCGAAATCGCAAACGGAATATCAATTAATGTCAGCAATAATTGTCTGCCTGGGAATTGGAAACGTGTCACTAACCATGCCGTCATCACACCAAAAACTACATTAAGGGGAACGGTAATAAGCGCAATCATCACGGTTAGCCAGATAGCGTGCAGCATATCGGAATCGAAAAGGTTCTGGGCAACCATGTCGATTCCTTTAGAAAAGGCAGTCAAGAAAATCCATGCTATCGGTATGACCAACAACAGAAGCGAAAAAAATACACCAGTGCCGATCAGTAACCATTTCCCCCAATTTATAGCGGGACGTTGTGCCACTGTGTATGTGGAAAATTCAGTCATTAATGTCCCCCTATCCGTTTACCAAAGCGGCTTTGCAATATATTGACGCTAAACAGCAGTAATAACGACGCTGCGAGGATAACGGAAGCGATCGCACTAGCAGCCGGATAGTCAAATTCTTGCAGGCGGACAAAGATCATCAGTGAGGCAACTTCGGTTTGCCAGGCAATATTGCCGGCAATGAAAATCACGGCACCAAATTCTCCCAGACTACGAGTAAAAGAGAGCACAGTTCCGGCAATCAATGCAGGTGAAACCTCTGGTAATATCACCCGCCGAAAAGTTTGCCAACGGCTTGCTCCCAATGTCTGTGCCGCTTCCTCATATTCAGGGCCTAGTTCTTCAAGCACAGGCTGAACAGTGCGCACCACAAACGGCAGGCTAGTGAATGCCATTGCGACCGCAATCCCCAGCCAGGTATTGGCGACTTTGATATCAAAATGACCAAGCCAGGCCCCATACCACCCAGTTGCAGAAAAGAGTGTCGCTAGCGTTAAACCAGCAACCGCCGTCGGTAAAGCAAATGGCAAATCCATCAAACCATCTAATAAACTACGTCCAGGAAATTGATAGCGCGTTAATATCCAAGCCATCAACATGCCAAAAAACATATTGAACAAACTGGCAACCGCTGAGGCCAACAATGTCACCTTATAAGCGGCAACAACCTGTGGGTTGATGATGACTTGCCAATATTGCACCCATGTCATACTGGAAAGCTGTACTACCAGAGCACTTAAAGGCAATAGCAGGATAAGGCAGACATAAAACAGGCTACAGCCTAAACTCAGCCCAAATCCGGGCAAGACTCGTTTGCTAAATACCCACATTATTTGTGCCCTTCTTTCAATAACTGATCAAGCATACCGCCAGTATTGAAGTGAGTTTTCATTACTTGAGGCCAGCTACCGAATTGTTCTTCGAGGCGAAACAGTTTGGTTACAGGAAAACGGGAGTGCTGTGCTTTCATAACATTTTGATCGATTACACGATAATTGAAGCGGGCTATGATTTGCTGGGCTGCCGGACTATACAGATAATCTAAATACGCTTTAGCAACTGCTTCCGTACCGTTTTTCTGAAGACTCTTATCCACCCAGGTTACAGGGAATTCAGCCAAAATATTCACTGGAGGTACAATGACTTGGTAATTATCTTCCCCATACTGTTTACGAATGTTATTGACCTCAGATTCGAAGCTAATCAACACATCCCCTATTCCCCGCTCAATAAAGGAAGTTGTTGCCCCACGACCTCCGGTATCAAACACCGCTACATTCTGTAAAAAATGCTGCATCAGTTGGCGAACCTTAGCGGGATCATGCGGATTTTTTTGCTGAAAAGCGCCCCATGCGGCCAAATAGGTATAGCGTCCATTACCTGACGTTTTTGGGTTTGGAAAAATTAACTTGACGTCATTTCGCACTAAATCTTCCCAAGTTTGGATATGCTTGGGATTACCTTTGCGCACCAAAAATGCCATGGTGGAATAATATGGAGAACTGTTATTCGGCAAACGCTGCTGCCAATTAGCGGGAATGAGATTGCCGCGATCGTGCAAGATCTGAATATCTGTGACTTGGTTATAAGTGACGACATCTGCCCGCAATCCATGCAAAATGGCCAATGCTTGTTTAGATGAACCTGCATGGGACTGCTTTATAGCCAGTTTATCCTGCGGGTTCTGTTCATTCCATTGTTTTTCAAATTCCGAATTCAAGCTCAAGAATAATTCTCGTCCAATATCATAAGAACTATTCAGCAACTCAACAGCCAAGGCGTTAGAGCTATAAACGTTGAGACAGGCACAAAACAACAGGCTAGTCATTCCGCTTAATAATTTATTTTTTATTGCCACTATTTTCATCTAACACCTTACTCATCACACCATTTGACAACACTTTCTCTACTGTATCCAGAATCCTTATAACAGGGTAGTTTACTGACTCCTGTTTTATATACCGAATTTTTATGAGAAATGATGAAAAGCGATAAGATGTAGAAAATATCAGGTTACAGGTGCCAGCCGCTTTTCAAGTAACTGAAACGGTTTGAACTCTGGCACTCTGCCCTCATCATACAAATGGATTAAAAGATTTTTTACTTGATATAAAGCTAGTTGTAGGCGTTTATCAGGATTTCCAAATAATACGCGAAACTTTCCAGCTCTTCAAAACATCATCAGAAGGCATTAACCCTTCAGGGCCTTCCCAAGCTCCGGTAAAAACATAACTGATATGCTGACTTTGTGGAGCAGTGCAAATGACTGTAGGCGGCACAGTGAAATCATGGGAGCGCTGACATTTTCCAAATGCCTGCTTATAGAGATCGGAGAAAGGTGTGCCTATTTTCGTTCCCCAAACTGTTTTAACCTCATCATCCAGCACGTCAATACGATTAACTTTACCATTGACCAGACCATGAAATTCCAGTTTTACCTGACCTTCTTCCATGCCCTGAATAACACTCACTAACTTGCCATCTTGCATCTCCATACCACTACGCAGACGATATTTTCCCGCCAATCCTTTTTCGATCGCAGATTGGGACATATCCGTCTGTTTATTGATTTTTCCTATACCCTGCTCAGAAACGCTTAAAGAACTACCAAACCAATTAAAAGGTGATAAAGTAGGCCATGACATTCTTAAAGTTCCAGCACAAGCCGTCAATAAGAATGAGCATCCGACTAAACTGCTGGCTACCATAACTCTCTTCTGTTTAGAACAGAAATTAAATGCAAAAAATTTATCCATCGCTGTTTTCTTACCTTTGGCTCTATGGCGTTGTCATTTGATATCTATCAGACCACATTCTAAAAAAAACATTCAATTGTAAATATACAAACCATTCATCAACAGAAACATCAAAATTATGTTTAAAAGATGTTATTTATCAAGTATTGCACATCTATTTATAAGATAAACTGTATGGTCAAATAGTATTTTAAATCTTCATCCGTACCTGACTGCCAATGATTATTTTCATATTTCCCTGTTATGGCTCATTGGCTAGGTGATATAACCCAAGAGAGAAATAATGAATACTCCTTATCAATATCATGTTAATTATCAACAGCCTTCTGACTGGATTGTATTAAAAGGAAAGTCCACATACTCTATACCTGAGCATTATTTTCTATCTAAGGATGAGAATGGGAATATTAAAGTGATACTTTACATTGACAATGAAAAGCCGGTAATGTCAAAAGATCTTCTTGTTATAAAAAACAAATATATGAGAAGATGGGTACACTCTATTCATGCTTCATCAAAAAAGTAATGATTCAAAAAGATAATGGCTAAATAGAGAGGTATATAAATAGTATGATTCCATTCAGCCATTTCATGGCTTGTATATTTATCTAACGATTCATTTAATCAATAATCAATCGCTTGCTAAACATGACATTTTCTTGGCCCAAATAATCATATTCCATTTTTTCACACATGCAGATTGTTGCATCATTTTCTTCTGGAACCACAATCAAAATACTGGGGCAACCTCTGGCCAATAATTTCTTTTCCAAGCGGGAGATCAATGCATTGGCTATTCCCCTGCCTCTGAATTCAGGATGCACTCCCAGATAATAGGCATGACCACGATGTCCATCATAACCGCCCATAACTGTACCAACCACTTCTCCCGCAACTTCAGCAACCAGAAATAAATCAGCGTCATGAGTAAGTTTACGCTCAATATCTATTTCTGGATCATCACCAGAGTTAATCAAATCACAACGTTCCCAAAGTGTGATAACGGCTTCAAAGTCGTCTTGCCGAAATACCCGAATTTCCATAGTTAGTAAGCCTATTTAATAAGCAGTTGAATCAATGTTAATTATCACTGCTTTTATTTTGGAATCAATATGAAAATGCGTTTATTGGTACTAGCAGGTATACTGCATATCTTTATAAACTAACCAAAATGAAAGCAGAAATGAATATACCTAATATATATTAGTTTAATGTTTCGATGTTTGTCTATGATTATTGTTTTTATTTTAAAATCAAATGATTAATTATTTATCTACCTGTATATTGTTCCAGTGCTTATTGACGTTTTACCTCTCTTGCAGCACACTATGTATAAACAATTATATAAATATCTTTAATGATCATGGCTGCCGAATTAAACAAGCTCAGTGATAAAAAACTTAAAACCCTACACGGAAAAGAAAGGAATAAGATTGAATTTTTTGCCGATGGCGCTGGATTGAGTGCAAAAGCATCTAAAGTTGGTGGTATTAGTTGGGTCTTTACCTACCGACTTGATGGTAAAAAGTTAAACCGTCTCACCATTGGGCGCTACCCTGATATGTCCCTCAAGCAAGCCCGTGAAACACGGGATAAATGCCGTAACTGGTTGGCATCCGGTAAAGATCCAAAGCTGCAATTTAATTTAACGATGCAGGAATCATTAAAACCAGTCACCGTAAAAGACGCCATTGAGTATTGGATCGAACACTATGGCAGAGACAATCGAGCCAATATTGATGCCCTCATTCGCCAATTAGAAAAGCATATTTATCTCTATATTGGTGAAATGGCATTATCTGACTGTGAAATAACATATTGGCTACAATGCTTTGATAAAATGAAAAAGGAAGCTCCTGTGGCTGCTGGCGGGATGCTTCAATTATGCAAACAATCTCTAAGATTTTGCCGTGTAAGAAGATATGCAATTAGCCATGTATTGGATGATTTGACTATTTCTGATGTCGGAAAAAAACAAACTAAAGGCCAGCGTTATTTAGAAGATAATGAACTTGGTCAATTATGGGAATCTATAAGATCAGGAAGCTACCTGCCCTATTATAATAATTTATTGAAAATTTTGATTGTATTTGGTTGCCGGACGAGAGAGATCAGATTATCTAAATGTTCAGAATGGAATTTGAATTCTATGTTATGGACTGTCCCAAAAGAAAATAGCAAGACAAGTGAAAGAATTATTCGCCCGATACCTGAGCGTATGAAATCATTCTTAGAAAATCTTGTTTATCAAAATAATAAAAATGATTATCTATTAGGAGAACTTAAAAGCACCGAAACAGTATCTGAGTATGGAACGAAGATATGGAGAAGATTAGGCCATGTAGATAAATGGTCTCTGCATGATTTAAGGCGTACTTTTTCCACAAAATTAAATGATATGAAAGTAGCTCCACATATCGTAGATCAACTTTTAGGTCATATCTTGCCGAGCGTCATGGCGATATACAACAAGAGCCAATACCTACCAGAGAAACGAGTTGCTTTAAACCAGTGGTGCGAGCGACTGGATCTATTAGCGGGTAATCATGATAACGTGGTTATATTAAAAACAGCTCAATAATGGGAACTAATGAGTTTGATGATGAACATGATCATTGTGATATATACGTAACAAATGTGGCTTTCTTTCGTAATAATTTCTATTAAGTAAAATACCCTCACAAAAACAATTAAACAGTGAGGGTAACATAATCATGCAATACAGCACTCCTATACCAGAAGAACGTCGCTCCATCCTTTCCGAATATGGTGAACCTTATGATCGTCTTATCCGTGAAAAAGAACGCCAGCACATCACCTCTATTTCCAGAACGTCAGCATGGAAACTGGAAAATGAAGGCCGTTTCCCTGCCCGTAAGCCATTAGGTCGCAATTCCTGTGCTTGGTTGCTCAGTGATTTGCTGCATTGGGTACGTAATCCGCCCACAGTAGAAAACGTAAATAACCCGTATAGCCGTAAACGTACCAATTAAAGAATAACATCATGGAAAAATTAACAACCTTAATTGGTTGCGATCTAACTCACTCTAAAATCAGCTTAATTTTTGGGAATCAGTGGATTAATGGTAAGTACTAGCTATAGAGGTTCTTTAAGATTAAGCAGCCATCAATTTGAGAGACAACCCTCTTTTAGAGGGTTAATTGATTATTCTTGCTCAGATGATGCTTTGGATTTGCGCTGGCGGCGTTTAATTTCACCTGTCATAGCCGAAATTATAAATTGTGCGGTACTTTCACCCTCTTCTTTAAGTTTTTCCATTGAGTCAACAAGTTCATGCGGTACACGTGCTTCTAATTTTTTTGACTTTGCATTTATTGCTTTCGTTGCCATATCTGTATCCATTAGTAGTTGGTGGCTGACAGTATACACAAAAAATTTTCATGAAAAAGGATTGACGTGGCTGACACTTAAAAATAACATGGTGGCTGACACCTTGAATCATTCAAGGAACAAAAACAGCGACGCCCCGAAGTGCGGTAACACTATCGAGGCGTCTAACCACAACATTATCGGAGCTAATGCTATGGCTGACATACAGTCTAACCAAACTCGCCTAAAATTTACATTCCTAATTGCATCCGGCACTCAGCGGCTGGCTGGTATGTCCTCACTGATCTTCGTATCACGTCAGGAGATACACCATGAGTAATAAACCTATCTCATTAAAACAGGCGCTATATCGCGCAAGTCTGGGTGTTTCACTCTTCACATTTATTACCAAAAAAGCCAAAGATGAATGCGAAATCAACTTAAATAATCTGATTGCACTGGCGGGCGATATTCATCAGGAGGTTCACCGAGCTTTGTTGAAACATTCTCCACAGCCTCTTGTGAATAAATTATTAAATTGCGTTGTGTATAGGAAATCCGACCCATTAGATCAGGCCGCGTTTCGGGCGGGTTTATGCATCTCTTTATATGAGATCATTCTTGAACAGTCTAGCCAGCACTGTTCCGAAGAATTACATGATTTGCTTTCACTGGCCTGTGATATCAATCAGGAAGTTTACTATTCGCTTTATGCGGCTGTTAATGGCGAGGACAAGTGATCATGAGTCAGGGAAATAATATTCAAAAAAGCCGGTCCGTTAGATGTTATTCGTGCAGTGAAGCAATCCGCCGCCAATTATTGGCAAAACCTGTTACCCGCTTGTGGCGTTGATATTCCCGCCAAGGGAAAGCATGGTGCTTGCCCGATATGCGGCGGAACTGACCGTTTTCACTTTATCGATGATAACCATAACGGCGACTGGCATTGTCGCCAGTGCGATGAGCCGAATCACGGTGATGGGTTGGATTTGGTGGCAAGAACCAAAGGGATCACCGTCTTTGCCGCGGCTAAGCTGGTGGCGGATGTGCTGGCAATGCCTTTGCCGGAACCCAAGATCGCCAAAGAACAATCTAGAGCAGCAAAACCTATTGCTGAACGCATCATGGCACTGGTTGCCACCGCTGTTAAGGGCGAATCTCAATATCTGCTGAAAAAGGGGCTGCAATGCCCCAATCAGCGGTTATTAAAAGATGGTTCGTTGCTGCTGGTGACTCAAACGCTGGATGGCACAATCACGGGCGCACAAACCATCAAGCCGAACGGTGAAAAACGCCTTGTTGCAGGTACGCAGAAGAAAGGCAGTTTTATCCCCATATCCAAAATTACCGGAACGCCGGACATTTTCATTATCACCGAAGGTTACGCCACCGCTTTAACGGTCAGGCAGTTACATAAAGGCGTTGTGCTGGCGGCCATTGATGAAAGTAATTTACTCACGGTTGCCGAACAGTTCAGAACACAGTGGCCCAACGCAAAAATCATCCTTGCTGCTGATAACGATTGGCACGAACCGGAAGAGCGGGACAAAAATGGTAGGTTAAAAAAGAATGTCGGCAAGATAGCGGCAGAAAAAGCCTCTATAGCGATTAACGGCTGGGTAACGTTACCGCCTACGGAATTAAAATCTGATTGGGACGATTATCGCCAGCGCTACGGCATTAAGATGGCAAAGCAGGCATTCAGCAACGGGTTATATCAGGTTGGGGAGCAAAAACTCATGGAAGCAGAAGCGGTGATTATCCACGAAACAAAGCCCAAAAAGGCCAATAACAATCTGGCACAAATGGCAGCCAGTCAGCGCGGGGCGCTATTGGTTGAGCGATACAGTAAAGTGGCAGTTAATCCTGATAGTGAAATGGTTTACCACTATAACGGTACAACATGGGAAACCGTGTCGGATAATGAGCTGCGCCGCGCAATGGTGGCAATCTTTGACCAGCACGAAACTCCTTACAGCCCGAACGGGATCAATAACGCTATCTATGCCATGAAATTACAAGTGCCTGTTATCGGCGAGCAGCGGCAGGATTTAATCGGGTTTCGTAATGGAGTGTATGAATTATCGACACAACAATTTACTCCTCATCAGTCGGAACACTGGTTAATGAACCATAACGGCATTGCATTCACCCCGCCTGCTGTCGGTGAAAATTTGCCGGATCATGCCCCAGATTTTTACCGCTGGTTATCTCATGCGGCAGGAAGCAATGAAAACAAAATGAATCGCATCAAAGCGGCCTTGTTTATGATTCTGGCAAACCGCTATGACTGGCAGCTATTTATTGAAGTGACGGGCGAAGGTGGCAGCGGTAAAAGCATCTTTACCTATATTGCAACCTTATTAGCAGGGGAGCACAATACCGCCAGTGGCAACATGCGAGCGCTGGACGAAGCCAGAGGCCGCTATCAATTCGTTGGGAAAAGCCTGATTACGCTGCCCGATCAGGTTAAATATGTCGGTGAGGGCGCAGGCATTAAGGCGGTGACAGGCGGCGACCTGATTGAAGTAGACGGAAAATATGAGAAACAGTTCTCAACTGTGATTAAAGCCGTGGTACTAGCCACCAATAATGAACCGATGAGCTTCACCGAACGCAACGGCAGCATAGCACGGCGGCGGGTGATATTCCCGTTTAACATTCCGGTCAAAGAGTCAGAGAAAGATCCACACTTGCCGGAGAAAATCCGTCGGGAACTGCCCGTTATTATTCGCCATTTATTAAACGAATTTGCCGACCAGAACAAAGCTAAAAAGCTGCTACAGGCACAACGCGATTCTAACGAAGCATTAACGGTGAAAAGCAATTCCGATCCGTTGTATCGTTTCTGCGGTTATCTGGTAACCGTCAATGAGGCTACTGGGATGAAGATGGGTAATAAGAACATCAGCCCACGCGCACCGAGGCTGTATTTGTATCACGCTTACCTCTCTTTTATGGAAGCACACGGCTTTGAACGCCCGCTTACACTGACCAAGTTCGGCGAATCACTGCCTAAAATTATGATGGAATACAAAAAGGAGTATCGGAAAGTGCGAACCAAGAAAGGTTACTCTTATAACGTTGAGTTATCAGAGGAGGCCGAAGAGTGGCTGCCGTCTGTGCCTGAGTGTGGAGGATTTAAATCCCCTCAATAAACTTTTTATGTTTTAGTCTGCATCCCCTACATCATTTTAAATATCTATCTGTATTTAAAGGAAAATAATAGAGGTATAGTTATTTCTTAGCTATACATCAAATATACATTCTCTTCATTAGGATAAAAAAGGGGTGAATAGGGGTTACAGTTAATGAATATTATATTAATTGCCAAAAACCCAGATGTAGCAAGGCTTTCAGGGGAATGTGCAGAGGGTGCATAACTGAGAGGAGAAAAAAGATTTATAGGGGGTATCTCTGGCAGGCAAATAAAAGCCGGATGAGTCTGGGATAATAAATTTAGTGCATAATTTTTTTATTATGGTATGACTGAAATTAAAATTAAGTAATTGTCTGATTTTGCTTAAGAATAGAGATTCATCACAAATTTAAAGGAGGATCTTTTCCATGCTGGAATGGGTAAGCATTGTTGTTATATCCTGCTTAATTGATGCTACATCGGAAATCTTGACACAAGTCAATCAATTATTAATTTGATATTGAGTGCTACGGAGAATTGAGGAATGACACATAAGAAATATAATCCCACTTGGGATGGCTATATGGGGGATGTTTTAAGGGGGAATGTGGGAATTAATCAGCTAAAGCCTCAACATGAATTTTTTGATGCTATTGGTCTAGAAAAAGTATTGAGGGATAATACCCAGTATCACTTTGTTCTCACATTATCAGAAGCTCAAAGCATTATTGAGGATATCAGTCCCCGCCGTCCACAAAGTCCAAATCATGGAGAAGCATTTGCAAGAGGTATGAACGAAACACACCTAAGTTATGAAGAAGCATTTGCAAGAGGTGTGGACGCAGGAAACAAGAAAAAAGATCCTATGGCGCGTGTATTTTCTGTCACTGATCCCATATCTACCTACGCAGGAAACATCTATGATTCACGTGGATTCCATGATGTTGTTCGAGAATTTAAGAGCTTAAGCATTAAAGCGGTAGAACATGTAGGAAAAAATGGGGAAAGGTATATTCACATATCAGGGCATGCAGGTCTTCGGAATCGTATCATGGGGACACGATATCGTGCCCAAAATCCCCAAATGCTTGGAATGGGAATTGGGCAGCAGGGTCTTAATGCAAGCGTTGTTCAAGGAGTTAGATTCTCCATCATTTTTTCTATTGGATATCGAGTAATAGAAAGTATTTTTAAGGATGAATATACGCTAGCCGATTTTCTTGGAAATGTAACCATGGATATGGCTAAAACTGCTATTATTGCTGCTTCCTCCTGGGTTGTAGGATCACTTTTAACTGCCACTGCATTTTTAGGTGGAAGTATTATTGCCGTTGCTCTGATAGTTTTAGCTGTTGGAGTTCTAGCGGCTTATATTTTAGATACTCTTGATAAGCAATATGGGATAAGTGAAAAATTAATAGCACTTTTGAAAGAAGAAATGAAAAGAAAACCAAGAACACCGGAAGCGGATTTACAGCATTTTTTTAATGAATTAGGAAGGTTTAGGTGAATAGTAAATACCTCCAAGCATTAGGTGTGCTAATATTATTATTGTTAGTAATATTTACGGTTATTTTCGTTATTGGCGATGCTGTTTCATTAATATTAATGAAAGATGAAATAACATTTTCTGCCACTGTTGTTATTGGTGTCATGACTTCACCTCTATTATTTTACGCGTTATTATGCTCTATTTTTTTCTTTATTTTTAATAGGCAACCTAAATTTAATAAAGTGATTGTTAACTTTATGGTTTGGTTGGCAATTTTATCATTCATCATCAGCTTACCTGTCTCTTTTTATGTTAGCTATAAGTTAAAAAATGATGGTTATCTGACATGTGATAAAATATCGTGGATGTCACCAACAACCTACGTAAAAAATTTATTACTTTGTAAATGAAATGTTTTGTAAATATTTTATCTTCATGTTTCCCCTTGTTTAGCCTCTAAATCACAGAGGCTTTTTTATTATTTTTCACGGTGTTAAATAGTGTTTTAAAGAAAATAACTATTCCAAAAACACCATGAAAAAACTACTCGAATTACGCCAACAGAAAGCCGATTTAACCCAGCAAATGCGTTCGCTGCTCACCAAAGCCGAAGACGAAAAACGCTCACTCAATCCCGATGAAGCCAAACAGTTCGACGAGCTGCGCAGTCAGTCCGATGCCCTGAATGCAGAAATTGCCCGTTATGAGGCGTTATCGGATGAAGAACGCAATCAGGCCAAGAACCAGCCTACCAATGAAAAACTCAGCAATGACGAACTCCGCCACTATATTGTGACCGGAGAAACCCGCACCTTGTCTACAGGCGTCCCCTCAGAGGGCGGCTATACCGTTATCCCCGAACTGAATAAGCAGATCATGCAGCAATTGGCTGATGAGTCAGTGATGCGCCAAATCTGTACGATCAAAACCACTCGCAGCAACGAATATAAACAGCTTGTTTCGGTCGGTGGTGCGGCGGTGGCACACGGCGAAGAAGGTAAGTCACGCGGCGAGACAACCACTCCGAAAATGGAAGAAGTCAGTATTAAGTTGTTCCCTGTCTACGCCTATCCCAAGACCACGCAAGAGATTATCGACTTTAGCGATGTGGATATCTTAGGCTGGCTGACCGCCGAGATTGCCGATACCTTCATTGATACCGAAGAAACGGATCTTGTCAGCGGTGACGGCAGCAAAAAAGCCAAAGGCTTTCTGTCTTATCCCCGTGACACCCAAGCTGACAAGGTACGTGCATTTGGTACGCTGCAAAAGCTGGAAGTTGCCAAACTGGAAGCCGATAGCCTAATTGACCTGAAATTTCTGCTCAGGAATAAGTACCGTAAGAATGCGGTGTGGGTAATGAACTCCACGACCGCCGCCCAAGTGCAGAAGCTGAAAAACGGTAATGGGGATTACATCTGGCGCGAACGTTTACAAGCGGGTGATCCCGATATGTTGCTAGGCTTACCTGTCCATTATCTCGAATTTATGCCCGATGGCGTGATCGGTCTGGGTGACTTCAAACGCGGTTATTTCATTGTTGACCATGAAACAGGTATTCGTACCCGTCCCGACAATATCACCGAGCCGGGATTCTATAAGGTACACACCGACAAGTACTTAGGTGGCGGTCTGGTGGACTCCAACGCCATCAAGGTGCTGGAAGTGAAAGCAGCCAGTAAATAAGCGAGAGGGGCGAAAAGCCCCTTGACTGCCTTGGAGTCCATAAGATGAATAATGATTTTGAAATCCGCACTGCCTCCCTGTCTGCCAGTGATAAAAAACTGACCGGTTATGTGATTAAGTGGAACAGCCGATCCCAAATCCTGTGGGATGAGTTTGTCGAACAGTTCGCCCCGAATGCATTTAGTGCCAGCTTAACAGCAAGTGCAGATGTCAGGGCATTGTATGAGCATGATCACATGAACCTGTTAGGCCGTACTACATCTGGCACGTTGAAGTTGACCGAAGATGCCACCGGATTACGCTTCGAACTAACCCCGCCTGATACGCAATTGGGGCGTGATGTGCTGACTCTGGTTGAACGGGGTGATATTTCCGGTATGTCCTTTGGATTCAGGGCGCTAAAAGATCAGTGGGATATTGGTCAGGAGCCTTATATCAGGACGGTATTAGAAGCGGAACTGAGGGAAATCACCATCACCAGTTTGCCCGCCTATCCTGAAAGCGGTGTTGAGATTGCCAAGCGCTCTTTGAATGCTCTCAAATCCCATGATGTGGATTTGTGTCATTACTGGCTGCAACTGTCTGAGGTGTAGTTATGTGGCCTTTTAAGCGTAAAGCCGCTGAGACTCGTAGTATCAGTATTGATGAGTTTCTTTCTCTGGCGGGTATGTCTAATACCAAATCCGGCGAGCATGTTTCCCCCTCAACCGCCGAGGGTTTACCTGCCGTGATGAATGCCGTCACGGTGATTAGTGAAGCCATTGCCACCATGCCCTGTTATCTCTATCGGGTTCAGCACCAGCACGGGAAAGAATCCCGCGAATGGTTGAGCGATCACCCGGTAGATTATCTGCTTAATGAATACCCGAACGACTGCCAGACCCCGTTTCAGTTTAAGCGAACACTGATGCGCCATTGCTTACTGAATGGTAATGCGTATGCGGTCATAGTCTGGGGAAAAGACGGACAGCCACAATCCTTGCACCCTTACCCGCCGTCAGCCGTTGTCGCGCAACGATTATCTTCTCACTAGCAGTAACATTCGTAGTTGTCCCTCCTAAAAACTTTCAGCGAGATAAACCGCAACTTCTTCACAAGATCAGAACGGTTAGCACATTAGCCTCGTTTTATTGATCACAAATTCACTCTTATTCTTTCTTTTCTCTCACATTGTTCTTATCTTATGTTTTGTTTATAGGTTTGTTCAGCGTTCTATGTATAAACAATTATATAAACAAACAAAAGATATCTCATTAAAAAATGAGGTTTATTTATTTAATATCAATTAGTTACATTATAAATATGAATATACCTAATATATATCAAGTTAAGAATTTTTTCCTCTCATTACAGGATCACCTCTGCAAGCAGTTAGAACAACTTGATGGTCAATCAACCTTCATGGAAGATTGCTGGCAACGAGAAGATGGTGGTGGCGGAAGAAGCCGTGTGTTGACGGAAGGTAAGGTTTTCGAAAAAGCTGGCGTGAATTTTTCACATATTTCCGGAGATTCAATGCCCGCTTCTGCTACGGCTCATCGTCCTGAGTTAGCAGGTCGCAGTTACCAAGCAATGGGAGTTTCTCTTGTCATTCATCCACTTAATCCCTATATCCCAACCAGCCATGCAAATGTACGTTTCTTTATTGCTGAAAAAAAAGGTGAACCTCCTGTATGGTGGTTTGGCGGTGGCTTTGATCTCACGCCTTATTATGGTTTCGAAGAAGATGCTATTCATTGGCACACCGTTGCCAAAAATTTATGTCAACCGTTTGGCGATGATATTTATCCTAAATATAAAAAATGGTGTGATGATTACTTTTTTATTAAGCACCGTAATGAACCACGTGGCATTGGTGGCTTGTTTTATGACGACCTGAATACGCCTGATTTTGATACCTGCTTTAATTTCACGCAAGCTGTCGGACATGGATTCCTATCTGCCTATTTACCTATTGTAGAAAGAAGAAAAGATTTAACCTGGGGTGAGCATGAAAGACAATTCCAATTATATCGTCGAAGCCGCTATGTTGAATTCAATCTTGTTTGGGACAGGGGAACGCTTTTTGGCCTGCAAAGCGGTGGAAGAACTGAATCCATATTAATGTCCATGCCCCCATTAGTACGTTGGGAATATGGCTACTCCCCAGAAGCAAACTCTCCTGAATCTGAATTATATACTTCATTTCTGATAAAAAAAGATTGGGTATAACAATTCAAAACAGGAATACAAGACAATTTCTTTATTCCTGTTTTACTCCTTGTTTATAAAAAATTTAATCTGAAAAAGATGGGTTATTTATCATAATACTGATAAAAACATTTATTATTTTTCATTAGCAATACCCTGCCATAAAAAGTCAATACTCACACTAATGACTCTCCTATTAATTACAGCTAGTATTCACTCCGGGCCCGAAAAAACGAATACAACATCTAACAACAAAACAGGGTATTATTATGAGCAATAATCAAACCAACATATACAGCTTAATTCCTCCATTTGTTCTGGAACATATCTCTGATGACTGTGATGCATATACTAATCAATATGTATTAAAGACATTAGGTCATGTTTATCAATTGATGAATGCTCCTGCTGAAGAAACTATTTCTCAACAGGATAAACAAGAAGCTAAAAAAGAGGTGAACGATAAACTACATCGCACTATCTATGATGCTAAAAATAAAGAGGAATTTCCAGGGGAAGAGTTATCTCGCAGTGAAGGTATGCCAGAGAGTTCAGATGATTCAGTTAATGAGGCTTATGAGTATATTGGTAAAACTCATGAATTCTATAAAAAAGTTTTCGGTCGCAATTCTCTTGATAACAAAGGAATCAAGTTAGTTGCTACAGTACATTATGGAAAAAATTATCTGAATGCATTCTGGACCAGAAAACAAATGGTATTTGGTGATGGTGATGGAAAATACTTCAATCGTTTTACCTCTGCCATTGATATTATAGCTCATGAGTTAACCCATGGTGTTATCGAAAGCGAAGCTGGACTGGATTATGTCTATCAGTCTGGCGCACTTAACGAATCCATCGCAGACGTATTTGGCATTATGGTAAAACAATATGTTAATAACCAAAAAGTCGATGAATCCAATTGGCTATTAGGCCAAGGTTTACTGGGACCAAAATTTAACCCAGAAAATAAATCCGATGTTAGCTTACGCACCTTTATTAACCCCGGAAGTGCATTTTCTGGAGATAAGCAAGTTGGTCATATGGATCAATATGAAGATTTCCCCTTCATCATTGATAATGGCGGCGTTCACATACACTCAGGCATTCCTAACAGGGCATTTTATTTAATGGCGATGGAGTTAGGAGGCTATGCCTGGGAAAAAGCAGGAAAAATTTGGTATGAAACGCTACTGGATAAACGTCTATCTTCAGATGCAGATTTCGAAGATTTTGCCAAACTGACGATTGATAATGCTGAAAAATTATTCAACAAGAAAACGTCAGATATTGTTAGTCATGGTTGGAAAGAAGTTGGTGTTCTACTTTCCGAAGAATAATTAAATTACCATTAATAAAATACTAATTCATATTTTAAGCAGTAACGTAAAGATAATCCTGAAATAAATGATAAAGGGTTAAGGATAACCCTTTATCATATTTATAAATTAATATTTTATATCCCAACAAAAACACCTTCCATTAGTAGAAAAAATCATCATTTAGATTAATAATTAATTAAAGTCCCTAGAGATAAAAATATGCATAACATCTAAAAAACGGGGGTATCATTATGCGCAATCATCAAGACAAATTAAATAAATCTGGTATCATCCCACCATATTTATTGGAATACGTTGTTAAAATTTGCGGCCAAATCGATAAAGCATACATATTAAAAACATTAGATCATGTTTACAATCTAATGAACAGCTCTGCTGAAATGGATATATTAATTCATGGATATCAGCCAGGTTTTGACAATAAATTAAATAGAACTATTTACAATGCTGAATATAATGATCAATACCCAGGGGATAAATTAATTTTATGCGAAGGCATGGCTGTGATTGATGATATTGCAGCTACTGAGGCTTATAATTATCTTGGTAAAACATATGAATTTTACCAGGAAATTTTTGGCCGTAATTCTATTGATAACAAGGGTCTTAAATTAGTTGCTACTGTGCATTACCAAAAAAACTATATGAATGCATTTTGGGATAATAATCAAATGGTCTTCGGTGATGGTTATGCCCCTTATTTTAACTATTTCACTTCCTGCATTGACATTACTGCACATGAACTAACTCATGGAGTAACTGAAAGTGAAGCAAATCTTGACTATGCCTATCAATCGGGTGCATTAAACGAATCGATCTCAGATGTATTCGGTATTATGGTAAAACAGTATGCAAATAACCAAAAGGCTAACGAATCTGATTGGTTGATAGGTCAGGGAATATTTGGCCCTGCACTTAATCCGGACAATGATCCTAATGTTGCCTTGCGCTCATTCAAAAATCCTGGAACAGCAAACCCGAAAGATAATCAAGTTGGTCATATGGACCAATATCAAGATTTATCCGTCAGAGATGATAATGGAGGTGTCCACAAGTATTCTGGTATTCCTAATAAGGCATTCTATTTATTGGCAACAGAGTTGGGAGGGTATTCTTGGGAACAAGCTGGAAAAATTTGGTATAATACATTATTAGACAAACGATTATCCCACAAAGCCAGTTTTAATGATTTTGCACAGCTAACCGTTGATAATGCTAGCACATTATTTGGCAAGGAAATTTCAGATATTGTGACTCATTCATGGAAACAAGTCGGAACTTTACTCTAAAAGTTGTAATACCTCTCTAATCATTCAAGACCAGGGAAGGTCTTGATTACGTTTATATATTTACTCTTAATTTAATTAAACTAATCATCTTATCCCTCCATGCCATATCATAAAAAGTCATATCATAAAAAAATTTACATTTTTAGTAGTGACTAACATGGTTAGTTTGGCTACTATTCAGATTGGGACAAATATACACCAACACCATAACATACATACAAAATAGGGCATTATCATGATTGACAATAAAGCAAAAAAACAAAATATAATCCCCCCTTATTTATTGGAGTATATTGCAAAAACCTGTGATGCTAATGACAAAGAGTATGTTTTGAAAACATTAGATCATGTTAACAAACTCATGAAGCAATCAACCAAAGAAGATGCCTTAAACTCTGAGGATGATCCTTTATTGTATAAAAATAGAAAAAATCCTGAACCAGAAGATAGTTATTCATTACCAGTAAAGTAGCGTTACTATCTGATTTATATACTTTTTAATATAATAAAAAAGAAATACCTAAATTAATAAAACTCAATATACAATAAATCCATTGATAAGTTTGAAAGATTTTAAAGCTAATTAGATTAATTTTTAAAATCATTTCTATCTGCTCTGTTTTATGATGGTTAAATTATTCTTTAAATACATAAATAATAAAGGGCTAAGAATAGCCCTCTATTTATATCAATATTTTTAAATAATTACCGTTTTTTCAGATGTTCCATTAAACGCTTACGTTTACGGAGCTGAGTTGCTGTTAATGTATTTTTCTTATCCGCATAAGGATTAGCCCCTTCTTTAAATTGGATGCGGATAGGTGTTCCCATCACCTTCAAAGAACGACGGAAATAATTCATCAAATAACGCTTATAGGAATCAGGTAAATCTGTTACTTGATTACCGTGGATAACCACGATAGGTGGGTTATATCCACCTGCATGGGCATATTTCATTTTCACCCTACGACCACGGATCATTGGCGGCTGGTGATCATCTTCTGCCATGCGCATTATACGGGTCAATAAGGAAGTACTAACGCGGCGAGTTGCACTTTCATAGGCTTCCAGAATTGACTCAAATAAATTCCCAACACCACTACCATGTAGTGCAGAAATAAAGTGAATACGGGCAAAATCAACAAAACCCAAACGTAGCTCAAGCATATCCTTAACGTGATCTTTGTCTTCCTGATTCATACCATCCCATTTGTTGATGGCAATAACCAGGGAACGACCACTGTTAAGAATAAAACCAAGCAGAGAGAGATCTTGATCAGAAATCCCTTCACGAGCATCCACTACCAGTAACACAACATTGGCATCTTCAATCGCCTGAAGCGTTTTAATCACAGAGAATTTTTCAACCGTTTCAGTGACTTTTCCACGCTTACGAACGCCCGCTGTATCAATCAAAATATATTCACGGCCATCACGCTCCATGGGAATATAAATGCTGTCACGGGTCGTACCAGGCATATCATAAACGACAACACGCTCTTCACCCAGAATACGGTTGGTTAATGTGGATTTACCCACATTAGGACGGCCAACAATTGCAAGTTTCAGAGGCAAAGTTGTAGGATCAAATGCCTCCTCCTCTTTTTCTTGTTCAGCAGAAGCATCCAATTCGGCTTGCTCCATTTCTGCCCAATAAGCTGCGTTAGCCTCTTCTTCCGTTAATTCAACGTCTTCTTCCGTTTCTTCTTTATCAGAAAACGGCAACAACACACGTTCAATCAATTGTGTTACACCACGGCCGTGAGAAGCTGCGATGGAATAAACATCCCCTAAACCTAGTGAATAAAACTCAGCTATAGAGGTATCAATATCGATACCATCGGTTTTATTCGCCACCAAAAAAGTTGCTTTTTCACGACTACGCAGATGCTTGGCAATCGAATGGTCAGCAGGCATCAATCCCGATCTGGCGTCAACCATAAATAGAACAATGTCTGCCTCTTCTATGGCCATAAGAGATTGCGTAGCCATATGCGTTTCTACGCCTTCTTCCGTACCATCGATACCCCCCGTATCAATGATGATGAATTCCTGCCCTTCAACCTCTGCCCGTCCATACTTACGATCACGGGTTAAGCCAGGGAAATCCGCTACCAGCGCATCTCTGGTTCGGGTTAATCGGTTAAATAAGGTGGATTTTCCAACATTGGGGCGCCCAACCAGCGCAACAACAGGTATCATTTTCTTGATGCCTCATGACTAGATTTAAATCGATACCCTGCTGAAAGTGACATCTCAATATTGTTCATCACAGCAAGATACAAAGATACTAAAAAGACGAAACGGCCCCTGTTATTGTCCAGGAGCCGTATAATTTCGTGTTATTTAAAACACGCTCTGAAGTTAGCGGGTATACAGATAAACTGTCCCGTCCTTCGCTTGCAACATCAGTTTATCGCTGGCAACAACCGGACGACTCAACAGGCCGGAACCATCAACCTTGTTCTGCGCCACAAATTTGCCATCAGCCATATTCAACCAATGCAAGTAACCTTCAGCATCACCAACAACCAGATAGCCATTGTACATTTCCGGAGCTGTCAGGTTACGGTGCAAGAGATCATTTTGCGACCATAATGTCACGCCATCACTCTTGCGCAGGGACAAAATACGATCATCTTGATCAACAATGAAAATGTTGCTGTCAGTGACCACCATATCATGCACCGATCCCAGATCACGCTTCCAGATGATTTGGCCTGAACGCATATCCATTGCCACCAAATTGCCATTATAAGCAATCGCGTAAATAACATTGTCAGAAATGACCGGAGTCATATCGACATCATTCAAGCGATCTATTTCGGTAGAACCCGTTACCTGAGAAATACGCTGTTGCCAAATTAGTTGCCCCTCAGACAACAGCACCGCACTAATACGGCCATTGTCACCACCTACAATAGCTGCACCATAGGCTACGGCAGGAGCGGATTCACCACGAACGGATAATGAAGGTGTATCCATGTTAACTGACCAGGCAATATTACCATCAGTTTCGTGTAATGCCTGCAACATACCATTGCCGGTATGAATCAAGACAAAACCATCACTCACTACAGGACGGGACAACGCTTCGCCAGCAACCGTCGATTCCCATTCAACCTTACCGTTCGTTGCATCCAGCGCGATGATTTTTGCTTTTTCTGTTCCAACATACAGACGATCACCGGATACAGTCAAACCACCAGAAAGCAGCGCTGGCAAACGAGATGACAATAAACCTGCTTTTTCTGACAGATCCGTTGCCCATATCTCTTTGCCGCTGTCTATATCAAATGCTTTGACAACACCATGACGGTCAGCAACATAAGCTGTTGAACCCTGCCAGGTTGGTGATAAATGAGAGTAATACTCCCCCGTACCACTCCCAACGGACTTATCCCAAACGATACGAGGTTTGAATTGATTTTCAACCTTCGGTAACGGTGACATTGTTACCGTATCCTGTTCACTTGAACAACCTGCCAGCAGAACAGAAGCAACCAGCCCAACCAAGAGTGTTTTTCGCAGCTGCATTATGAAGTTGGCTCCCTTAGTTGGATAAATTATTAAGTTTGATTTTCATAAAATCCTTAATTACCTGCGGGCCATCAAGTCCAAGCCCTGTGGAATAAGCTGCACGTGCGCCAGCAATATCCCCTTTTTTAGCCAGAATATCCCCACGAATATCCTCAACCATAACCTGCCAGCCTTTGCCTTTGACCAAATCCAGCGTTTTCAACGCAACTTCTGCTTTATCTTCCGCCAATTGAACCCGAGCCAGACGAAGGTTAGACAATGCCTGCATATTCTCATCTTTGGCTTTACCGGATGCCGCTAGCAAATTTTTCTCTGCCTGAGCCAGATCATTCTGAGCAATAGCCTGTTTTGCCAGTTCCAGATCAGCCATAACACCGTAGACATTGCCCGTTTCATTAGCGAACTTTTCTACGGCAACAACATTTTCTTTCGACCCCGACGCCAATGATTTGTTCAATTCTTCAAATACTGCCGCCGTATTATGTAATTGGTTGGTTTGATGACTCTGCCAGTAACGCCAACCCAACAAAGCACCAATGCCTAGCACCAGGCCAACAGCAAGGTATTTACCGTTGGTAGATAAAAAACGCTTGATCGCGTCAACTTGTTCAGTTTCTGTGGTATAGACTTGCACTAGAGTCTTTCTCCTTAGCCTAACAGTTCGCTCAAACGCGCTGCGACCGCTTGTTGTGACAACGTTTCTTGTTCACCGTTGCGTAAATCTTTCACTGTAATATTGCCTGCCTGAATTTCATCTTCTCCCAAAATCAAGGCAACTTTGGCACCGTGTTTACTTGCACGTGTCAACTGTTTCTTAAAGTTACCACCGCCATGGTTGGTCATCAAACGCAATTCTGGCAGTTGATCACGGATTTTTTCGGCCAATATCAATGCCGCTTGCTGGCTACCTTCACCAAAGGAAGAGAAATAAACATCGGCAACGGTCAGATCTGCAACAAAGTCAGGATTGACCTCCTGCACCAACAGGACCATACGTTCCATGCCCATGGCAAAACCAACCGCTGGTGTTGCCTTACCGCCCAATTGTTCAACCAAGCCATCGTAACGACCGCCGGCACAGACGGTTCCCTGCGCACCCAACGCTGATGTCACCCATTCAAAAACCGTACGGTTGTAATAATCCAGGCCGCGAACCAGACGCTGGTTAATGCGGTATTTGATCCCTGCGCTATCAAGTAGCTGACACAATCCATCAAAGTGCTCTTTTGACTCGGCATCAAGATAATCAAACAACTCCGGCGCATCATTTAAAAGTTGCTGAATTTCAGGGTTTTTAGAGTCCAATACACGCAGTGGATTGGTATACATACGGCGTTGACAATCCTCGTCCAATTTCTCTTTATGTTGTTCAAGGAATGCCACCAGTGCCTCACGATAATCTGCACGGGCTTCTAATGAACCAATTGAGTTCAATTCAAGTGTGACGTGATCAGCAATGCCGAGCTCGCGCCACCAACGTGCTGTCATTAAAATAAGTTCAGCATCAATATCTGGCCCTTGTAAGCCAAACACTTCAGCGCCTAACTGATGGAATTGACGGTAACGGCCTTTTTGTGGACGCTCATAACGGAACATAGGCCCGATATACCATAAGCGCTGTTCCTGATTGTACAGCAGACCATGCTGAATACCGGCACGGACACATCCTGCGGTATTTTCTGGGCGCAGGGTCAAGCTTTCACCATTGCGATCGTCAAAGGTATACATCTCTTTTTCGACAACATCAGTTACTTCCCCAATTGCACGTTTGAATAACGGGGTCTGCTCTACAATCGGTGTCCGAATTTCGCTAAAACCGTAACCTGACAGCACACGCTTTACTGTAGATTCAACTCGTTGCCAGATGGCCGTTTCAGCAGGAAGGCAGTCGTTCATGCCACGAATAGCTGGGATATTTTTTGTCACGTTTTATCTCTTATTAATATTTATACAATGCCACCGATTATAAAAGCGAATACTTGCAAGGTTCAATCTGCAAGCAAATCTATATGCTCATATCCCCAATAAATTACTCATCAAGCTGATTGATGCTGATTCGGTTCTTAGCATCAAGGATAGCTGCCTTCGCCCGAATCTTCGCCTCAAGTTGATCAATCAAGTTGTTATTGTCAAAACGCTCTTTTTGACGAATACCATCTTCATAAAAACCGCTTTTTGTTTTCGCTCCCGTTACGCCAAGCGTTGAAACTTCAGCTTCCCCAGGGCCATTCACGACACAACCAATGATAGAAACATCCATTGGGGTAATTAAGTCTTCAAGACGCTGCTCAAGCGCATTAACCGTCCCGATAACGTCAAATTCTTGGCGCGAACAAGTTGGACAGGCAATGAAATTAATGCCCCGTGAACGAATACGCAATGCTTTCAGAATATCAAAACCGACTTTAACTTCTTCTACTGGATCTGCGGCCAACGAGATACGCAGCGTATCGCCAATTCCTTCTGACAATAAAATGCCAAGCCCAATTGAAGATTTCACCGCACCAGCACGGGCTCCGCCTGCTTCCGTAATCCCCAAATGCAGCGGTTGATCAATTTTTTGCGCCAGTAAACGGTATGCCCCTACCGCCAGAAAAACGTCCGAGGCCTTGACGCTTACCTTAAATTGATCGAAGTTCAGGCGATCAAGAATATCTACATGGCGCATTGCCGATTCAACCAACGCTTCTGGTGTGGGTTCACCATATTTTTCCTGTAGATCTTTTTCCAGCGATCCACCATTAACCCCAATGCGAATCGGAATGTTATTGTGGCGGGCACAATCCACAACCTGACGAATACGCTCTTCGTTACCGATATTGCCAGGATTGATACGCAGACAGTCAACACCATATTCTGCAACTTTCAAGGCAATGCGGTAATCAAAATGAATATCGGCAACAAGAGGGACATTGACTTGCTGTTTGATGGACTTGAACGCTTCGGCTGCATCCATTGTTGGAACAGACACCCGAACAATATCAACACCTACACGCTCTAACGCCTTAATTTGATTAACTGTCGCTTCAACATCTGTTGTTCGTGTGTTAGTCATTGATTGCACTGCAATCGGTGCGTCATCCCCGATGGGAACATTACCGACATAAATACGTGTTGATTTACGTCTTTTTATCGGTGATTCATTATGCATTTTTACATTACTCCCCTACATCCCTGTATTTTTGTTTATAAGAATTACAACTATGCTGTGGTGAATAACTCTGCCAAAACAGTTAAGGCATTTATTTTAGTGTCAGTTTAGCCGTGATGCCTTTCTTCACGAAGGAACTCAGATCCACGGGTTTTCCCTGGAATTGAACCTTAACCTTGGCAGGTGCGCCAATATTCACCGAATAAGGTAATTTACCGGAAAGTTTTAGACTATCCCCTTTCTTTTTGATGCCGCTAAACAAAACCTTACCTTTAGCATCTTTGACTGCCAGCCAACATTCATCGCTGAAATCTATCACTAATTCATCGTTACTGGCCGTATTGATATTATTTACATCAGTCGATGAGGGACTCACAACAGCGCTATTCACCTCTGCATTGGCAGCAGCAGTTGTATTTTCTGGCGTTGCATTGGTTGCAGACTGATTTGTTGTTGTGGATACCGGCACGCTGGAAGATACTGGAGCATTACTGTTTACTTCAGTGCCATTTGCCTCTGCCGACGATGTTTTTCCTTGGGAAACACCATTTTGAGTAGCCGTTACGGATTGATTTTCTTTAAGAGGTGCTACATTATTTTCCCCAGCACTTGGAGCCAGTCGGTTATTTTCAGAATCTGTTATCTGACTATTCTGAGCATTTGATTGTGTGGCCATTGAAGACAGTTCTGTTTGTTGTACTTTATAGTTCTGCCACCACCACAGGAATGTCATTCCCAACAACACAATAATAACAGCCCATGTTATCTTCATTAACCAACCGTCACGTTTCTTGCGTTTTTTCCCCGCTGAAAAACTTTGCATAGGCGCCGTTTTTATAGCCTTGGAGGGGATCTGTTTATCCAAGGTACTCAAGATTTCAGATTCAGGCACCTGAACCAATTTTGCATAGGCACGAATATAACCACGAAGGAATGTTGGTGAAATATTTGACGGGATATTATCTTCTTCAATATCACGAACAGTGGACAGTTTAAGACACAAGCGATCTGCCACAGTTTGCTGAGAAAGCTCATGTTTTTCACGAGCCTGACGCAGAATCTGACCTGTTGTCAGATTGGCTTCTTCTGGATAAGTTTCAGTCTTCATTAGCAAGGGATACTGGTACTGTTCTGGGTTAAAGAATTTACGCAAATTAAGTTAATAGAACATATCACTTAATTTGTGTAGCGAAATCATCTAAATACTGCATACTGCGTTGAACGCGAAAAATCATTTATCACAGCGATAACGACCTGTGTCGCTTTTCATGCTTGCCGTACTTTCCATGATCAATTGCTCAGCTTTTTCATACTGCTTTTGTTCACAAAGAAAAATATAGTAGTGATGCACTACGGTATCACTTTCAGCCGCATACTGCATCGCCATTCTATAATGCTGACTGGCGGTTTCTGGGCGGCCTGCATATTGTTCATGCAGTGCCATGCCCAGATGTGCCTCTGGATGATGAGGTTCCGCCAGCAAGACTTTTTGAAAATGATACTTAGCGGCCGGTAAATTTCGTTCCGCCAAATAAGCCTTCCCTAGCTGCAATCGTGTATCTATGGCAACAACCTGATGGGCGCGATGCGTTGATCGTTCCACACATCCCGTTAACAGGACAAAACAAACTATAGACCAAATTATTGATTTCCGTATCATACCATCTTCATTTATAAGGATATGTTAAACTTTGCCAGATTTTTAGCCATTAATAGATATTAAACAAAAATTAGACTGTTTTTACCTGAATAGGTTCACCTGCAAGGCGTTTTTTCATGGTTCGCTTGGTTCTGTCAATGACATCACCGGCAAGCTGCCCACATGCTGCATCAATATCATCTCCCCTCGTTTTACGCACGATGGTTGTAAAACCGTATCCCATCAGGACCTTGGCAAAACGATCTATACGGCTGTTCGAGCTGCGCCCATAAGGTGCACCTGGGAACGGGTTCCACGGGATCAGATTGATCTTGCTAGGAGTATCTTTCAGGCATTCGGCCAATTGATGAGCCTGCTCAACGCTGTCATTGACATGATCAAGCATCACATACTCCACCGTAACACGTCCCTGGTTAGCATTAGATTTTGTCAGGTAACGACGTACTCCCGCCAAGAACTCGTCAATATTGTACTTGCGGTTAATGGGCACAATTTCGTCGCGAACGTCGTCAGTGGGTGCATGTAAAGAAATTGCCAGTGCAACATCGATCATATCTCCCAGTTTATCCAGTGCAGGAACAACACCAGACGTTGACAATGTCACACGGCGTTTCGACAAACCAAAACCGAAGTCATCCATCATGATTTCCATTGCTGGCACGACATTATTCAAATTGAGTAATGGTTCTCCCATTCCCATCATCACTACGTTGGTAATGGGGCGACGGCCACTGGATTTCAGTGATCCTATAATCTTGGCGGCGCGCCAAACCTGACCAATAATCTCGGAAACTCGCAGATTACGGTTAAAGCCCTGCTGAGCAGTAGAACAAAATTTACACTCTAAAGCACATCCCACCTGAGATGAAACACACAATGTCGCGCGATCATCTTCTGGGATATAAACCGTTTCAACCTGTTGATCACCTACGGTAATCGCCCATTTGATAGTGCCATCAGCAGAGCGTTGCTCTTCTGCAACTTCGGGTGCTCTGATTTCGGCAACTTGTTGCAATTTCGCCCTGAGCACTTTGTTGATATCGGTCATCTGCTCAAAATCGTCATAGCAATAATGGTAAATCCATTTCATGACCTGATCGGCACGAAAAGGCTTCTCTCCCATATCGACAAAAAATTGACGCATTTGTTTACGGTTAAGATCGAGCAAATTGATTTTACCGTTTTTCTTTTCAGGTGTGACAGATACGGCGGAAGTTGCAGGTGATACGGTTTCGTTAAGTTGGGACATTGTTACATCGCCTCGTTGTTACACTTTCGGCTCTATGCTGATCTGATTTCAGCATTAAGTTTTCATGCGGTGACTGCCAATTCAATGATCATTCTCTCTTTTAATCAGAGCCATATTGAATGGACATTGAAATAAAATAATAAACGCCCCGCTGAATCAAATCAGTGGGGCGCATCATTGTACAAACTTTACTGTTTATATGCTACTTAGAAGCTATTGCTACATACAACGAAAAGCGTTAGCAGCGAGGGAAGATTTCATCATCACTGAAAAAGTAAGCAATTTCACGACTTGCAGATTCAGTAGAGTCAGAACCGTGAACCGCATTTTCAGTAAAACTATCGGCATAATCTGCACGCAGAGTACCAGCCAAGGCATTATCAGGATTAGTGGCACCCATCAGATCGCGGTGACGTTGAACGGCATTTTCACCTTCCAGAACTTGTACCATAATTGGGCCAGAGGTCATGAACTCCACCAGACCATCAAAGAAAGGGCGGCCTTTGTGTTCAGCATAAAAACCTTCCGCTTGTTCGCGCGTCAAATGCAACATTTTGGCTGCGATAATTTTAAACCCTGCACTTTCAAAACGGGCATAGATAGAACCGATAACATCTTTCTTCACTGCATTGGGTTTAATAATGGAAAAAGTACGTTCAATTGTCATTGCGTAACCTCTTTGGCACTTTCAGTGATGATTCATTTTAATTTTTACGCCCCAAACAAAACTGAAGGGCAACTCTACCCTGTATCTGACAGGGATAAAAATAGGCGTTGATTATAGGAGGAGAGTTTCTGCTTGCCTACAAAAAACACAACATTTTATTAAAACTTTCTTAGCGAAAATATCATTTTTTAGCATAAATCACATTTTCGCTTCGTTATACACGATGAAAATAATCATTTTATAAAAATAATGCCTGTTCAGGCGATAAATTCCCAAACAGGCATACTGACCAAGATCATTGAATTAGTATTTTTCACTCAATGTCGATTATAAAACCTTCTCTGTTACACATTGAATAAAAGGCTTAATTTCGTCAGCCCTTTTCTTGCTTATATCTTGTTTACTTTCATCAGAGACTATAAATTTTCCTGTGAACTTTTCTTTAGGATCCTGGGTAGTTTTATCTGACGTACCAATAATACTGATAGTATATTTGTGTCCCGTCGGTAATAGATCTGTACACTCTCTTAGCATTCCCTGACGGGAAGATCCCTGATCTGTTATTTTTTGACTATTAGTTACTGATGTATCAGCAAATGAAGCAGGTATATAAAATGCGCCCAGCAGCAAAACAAATAAAAAATTTTTCCTCTTTTTTCCTCACTGTTTACGTTGAATTAATAATAACCACTATGCTATTGACTTGCTCTCATCGTCTTTGAATTCCAGTACATCTCCCGGCTGGCATTCTAAATATTGGCAAATGGCATGTAAGGTAGAAAAACGCTCTGATTTTCATCGTATATATCACATGTTTGGTAAAGAATACGTGAAATGATAGTCAGGCAAACTGAATACGTCTTATATTTATACCCCATGTTCTTGCCAACTTTCGACGTCCATCACAATATTTGTTTAGCCAGCGTTATCAAATTACATGAAAGTAGATTACAAGAAAGTCACAGGGCAGAATAGATGAAACAGCAATGTTATGCGTTACGTTTAAAATAAATTCTATTGCTGTAGTAGCTGGTTTCATGACGAAGAAAATAGTGTCATGGTAAAGCAATCAAGTTGTTATTGATTAACAATAGGGATGGTATCACGTAACCAACTCCCTAATTTTCGCTGATAAAAGGGTTGGGTATGATGAATCAAGAAATGGCTGATACCCCCTTCTTGTTCATCAAGCAGGCAAAAATCGACAGATTCCTCTTCATCAAGATATTTGCAAGCCAGTTCGCCGGCTTCTTGAATCAACAAATTAATCTCATTTTCTGTCAATGTCACACTGAATTCCAAGCCAATTAATACATTGGGTTTTTCATCCACACTTTTATCATGGGCCATAATTAAAAAAGCCTGTCGAACAGATTTATGTTGTTTAAATAATTCAATTAGTGACTCAATAAGCTGAGTCGGCTGTTCTTCTGGCTGACTTAGAGTAATAAGGCTTCCGCCAGGAACCTCTATTTCAGTAGCGATAGATCCATTTAATAAGCTCATGAAAATCTCCGACGGTACTGTTTGAATTGAAGTTAAGGTCATCGATAAATTCAACAATAGCTCCCCACAAGAGGAGCTATTAAGAATAAGTGTTTTAGTTTATTTCGCTTTTGTCAGCAATAAATTGGCAATGGTACGTACACCATATCCCGTTGCACCCGCAGCCCATTGTTCAACAGAGGATTTACGGTAAGTTGCTGAACAGTCAATATGTACCCAACCTTTTTTGTAATTTTCGACAAAGTGCGACAAGAATGCTGCTGCGGTACTTGCTCCTGCCGAATGTGCCGGTGACGCAATGTTGTTCAGATCAGCAAAATTGGATGGCAGATGGCTACGATGGAATTCAGCTAGCGGTAAGCGCCAGAATAATTCATTTTCATTATCAGCCGCTGCCATTAAGTCAGATACCAGTTGATCATCAAAACCTAATATTGAGTGGTAATCATTTCCTACTGCTGTTTTCGCTGCGCCAGTTAAAGTGGCAGCATCAATAATAAGTTGTGCTTTTTCTGCACTGGCATCAATCAAACCATCAGCCAGAACCAGACGCCCTTCCGCATCTGTGTTCATCACTTCAACAGTTTTACCATTGCGGTAGTGAATGATATCGCCCAATTTGAAAGCATTACCACTCACCATATTATCTGCGATACTCAGGAACAGTTTTACACGATGTTTTAAACCACGGCTGATTGCCAGAGCCAGTGCCCCCGTTAATGTCGCTGAACCGCCCATATCTGATTTCATAGAATCCATGAAATTAGAAGGTTTGAGGCTGTATCCACCGGAATCGAAGGTAATACCTTTACCAACCAAACAGGCAAAAACAGGTGCTTTTGCATCTTTTGTTGGATTGAAATCTAATGCCAAGAACACGGGATCACGAGAAGAGCCACGGCCGACGGTATATACCCCCGCATATCCCTGTTCACGCAACTCATCCCCTTTGATGATGCGATAACTAACAGCATCACCCGCTACCCCGCGCAATAAATCGATAGCTCTTTGGGCAAGCTGTTCTGGTCCCAAATCTTCTGCCGGAAGGTTGATGGTATCACGCACCCAATCAATGAATTTGATCCTTCTCTCCAGCTCCTGTTTTTCCGCCGCAGGGAGTTGTGGCCATTCAATTGTACGTAATCCCTTAGGTGAACGAAAGCCCAACCAAAATGACCAACTTTTTTCCAGATCCCAGCCATCACCCACTAAAGCAATATTGCGAATTCCTTGCCCGTCAATTTTACGCCCAGCACGTTGAATTGCGCCCAGCTTGCCATTGCCTTCCAAATGAATCGTGATCCCCTGCTCATTTGAGCTAATTAGTGCTTTTTCACCCCAGCAAGCGTTAGCTGGCTCATAAGACAGTGTTATGGGCATGATTTGTTTTGTCATTTTTTCTCACTTCTTATCTTATTTGTTCACTGTTTCACAGTGAGGGTTTATAAAAAAACTGGCGATTGCCAGTTTTCCACTAAATACAGACTATGCCAAGCTATTGAGCAAGAATCGGTGAGCTTACACTATTTTTTATTTGAAGTTTTGCCTTAGGCAAATTGCCCACTATTCATATTCATCCAGCCATACCAGCAAGATAGCTTCCAATATTTTTTCGTTGGATTTCTGTGGATCGTCATCAAAACCATCCAGCTCACAAATCCATTCATGCATGTCGGTGAAACGCACTGTTTTTGGATCTACATCAGGAAATTTATCATACAGTGCTTCGCCAATATCACGACTGTCAGACCATTTCATTTTCTGTTCTCCTGTCAGTGTTCGCGTGCATGGTTAATGGTGTATTTGGGGATTTCAACGACTAAATCCTCATCGGCAACTTTGGCCTGACAGCTCAATCGACTTTCTGGCTCCAATCCCCATGCCTTATCCAACATGTCATCTTCCAGTTCAGAGCTTTCTTCCAGTGAATCAAAGCCTTCCCTGACAATACAGTGACAAGTGGTACACGCACAGGATTTTTCACAGGCATGTTCAATTTCAATGCCATTACGTAATGCAACATCCAGAATGGATTCGCCTTCCTTCGCTTCCAATACTACCCCTTCAGGGCAAAGTTCGTTATGAGGTAAAAATACAATTTTAGGCATAATTAAATCTCATCCACAGAATGACCCGCCAAAGCCCGGCGGATTGATGTGTCCATACGGCGTGCTGCAAATTCTTGCGTTTGCTTGTCCAATTGTTTTATTGCACTTTCAATTAGCTCAGGAGAGGTTCCCTGAGCACTTTCAATTAATACATGTGCAGCAGAATCAATAGCAGCCAGCTCTTCTTGACTCAGTAAATCCGCATCTTTTTCCAATGCACTGGTTAAATTTTCCAGCATTCGAGCTGCTTCTACTTTTTGTTCAGCTAATTTGCGGGCCTGAACATCTTCCTGTGCATTAGACATGGAGTCTTTGAGCATATGGGCAATTTCTTCATCCGACAAACCATAGGAAGGTTTCACCTGAATCGAAGCTTCAACACCTGTGGATTTTTCTAATGCACTGACGCTTAACAGACCATCGGCATCAACCTGAAAGGTCACACGAATGTGTGCACCACCAGCCGGTAATGGTGGAATACCACGCAGTGTGAAACGCGCCAGTGAACGGCAATCATTTACCAGTTCTCTCTCGCCTTGCACCACATGAATGCTCATCGCACTTTGCCCATCTTTGAAAGTGGTAAATTCTTGCGCTTTGGCAACAGGAATGGTGGTATTACGTGGAATGACTTTTTCAACCAGCCCTCCCATTGTCTCCAGACCAAGTGACAGCGGGATAACATCAAGTAGCAGCATTTCGCTGTCTGGTTTGTTGCCCACCAAAATATCAGCCTGAATTGCAGCACCAACAGCTACCACTTTGTCTGGATCGATAGCAGTTAATGGTTCGCGGTCAAAAAACTCCCCCACCATGCTACGTACCAACGGCACTCGCGTTGAGCCACCCACCATGACGACCTGCAAAACCTCGTCAATCGTTACACCTGCATCTTTCAGCGCCCGACGGCAGGAAAGTAATGTGCGTTTGACCAAAGAGGCAATCAATGCGTTAAATTCGGTACGGGTAATACTGCCTTGCCAGTCAGCAATATCGATTTCCGCCTTATTAGCCTCGCTCAAGGCAATTTTGGTTTGGGTAGCGACATCCAGCAATTGACGCTGTAATCTGTGATCGTTATCGTTGATCCCAGCCTGTTCACGTATCCAATTTGCTAACAGCGAATCAAAATCGTCACCACCGAGGGCAGTATCTCCCCCCGTTGCCAGCACTTCAAACACCCCTCGGCTAAGGCGAAGAATAGAGACATCAAATGTTCCGCCACCAAGATCGTAAACGGCGATTATCCCCTCCTGACCGGAATCAAGACCATAAGCCACGGCTGCCGCAGTGGGTTCATTCAAGAGACGAAGAACATGTAAACCCGCCAAACGAGCAGCATCTTTAGTGCCCTGACGCTGGGCATCATCGAAATAAGCAGGCACGGTGATCACAACACCATCAAGTTTACCATCCAAGGTTTCTTCTGCCCGTTGCGCCAACGATTTCAATATCTCAGAAGAAACCTGAATAGGATCTACTAGCCCCGCCACGGTATTGATCAATGGCAAACCATTTTCACTGGCCTGGAACTGGTATGGCAGGTTAGGATAACGCTGTTGAACGTCAGCCAAAGAGCGTCCCATCATCCGCTTGACTGAACTGATTGTATTAGTAGGATCAGACGCAGCCTGTTGACGCGCTTGCCAACCAACTAGAATCTCTTCTTTGCCATACTGTACAACAGAAGGAAGTAAGTGACGGTTATCACTGTCTGCCAATGTTTCCGCCTGACCGCTACGGACGGTCGCAACCAGAGAGTGAGTTGTACCAAGATCAATCCCCGCAGCCAGCCGACGCTGGTGCGGTGCGGCAGATAAACCCGGTTCGCTGATTTGTAATAAAGCCATATGTGCCCCTATAAATCTATATCAGCATAAATCTATATCAGCCGAAATTTATTCAGCCAAAAATCATTCTAAACAATACGATTCAGCTAAAAATCAGTCAAAAGTCCGCTAAAAATCATCCAACAACCGCTCTTCCAGTTGTTCAACCTGCTGTTGCAATTTATCCAGAAAGCGTAATTTACGGACTGTATCGGCTGCAATTGACCATTCGGCAGCATTGAGTTGCTGTTCCATCTGCTCACTACGTGTTTTAATCATTTTATGCAAGCGAGAGGAAAACTCGTTCAAGGCTGTTTCTGAATCTACGCGATGTTCAATGGCATCAAGCTCTTCACGCAATTCCAACTGCTGCATCAAAAAAGCCGTATCCTGCATCGTGTGCTGCTCATTGGACAGATCAAATCCTTGCTGAGACAGCATATATTCTGCGCGTTTCAGGGGATGTTTTAGGGTCTGATAACCATCATTGATGGTAGCAGCTTGTTGGAGTGCCAGCGTTTTTTCACGTTCTGGCTGGTTGGCAAAACGATCAGGATGAAACTGGCGTTGCAATTCCTGATAACGAGTCGCCAACTGTTCACGATCAATCGCATAACGTGCCGGCAACCCAAACAAAGTAAAATAGTCCATAAGTTACTCTTAGTTTCGCAAAATGCGGGTCAAAAAATGGGGTTAAACGTGGAAACTTTCTCCACAGCCGCATTCGCTGGAAACATTGGGGTTGTTGAATTTAAAGCCTTCATTCAGACCTTCTTTAACGAAATCCAACTCAGTACCATCAAGATAAATGATGCTTTTACCATCAACGATGACTTTCACGCCCTTATCTTCAAAAATCTGATCTTCTTCATTTATTGCATCAGCAAATTCAATCACATATGCCATACCAGAGCAGCCGGATGTTCTCACTCCCAAGCGCAACCCGACACCTTTTCCTCGATTGGTAAGAAAAGCCAAAATACGTTGGGCTGCACTTTCCGTCAGGGAAATTGACATACAACACCTCACTTTAAAACCAGTAAAGGTGGATATTGCTGCAATATCCACCAGAATTATTTTCTTTTTGTGAAAAAGTTATTTGGCCTGGCGCTTGCTCTTGTAATCAGCAATAGCCGCTTTGATAGCATCTTCTGCCAAAATAGAACAATGGATTTTCACTGGTGGCAGTTCTAACTCTTCAGCAATATGAGTGTTTTTAATTGCCTCAGCCTGTTCCAACGATTTACCTTTCATCCATTCTGTTACCAAAGAACTGGATGCAATTGCTGAGCCGCAGCCATAGGTTTTGAAACGTGCGTCTTCAATGATACCTTCATCATTGACTTTGATTTGCAGCCGCATGACGTCACCGCAAGCGGGTGCCCCTACCATGCCACTACCCACTGTTGGATCTTCGTTATCGAATGAACCAACATTACGTGGGTTTTCATAGTGATCAATTACTTTGTCGCTGTAAGCCATGTCGTTACTCCTGAAACCGTCTGATTAATGATGAGACCATTCGATGGTGCTAATATCCACACCCTGCTTGAACATTTCCCACAATGGAGAAAGATCACGCAAGTGGCCAATCGCGTTGTGAATCAACTTGATTGCATAGTCTATTTCTTCTTCTGTGGTAAAACGTCCCAAAGAGAAACGAATAGAACTGTGCGCCAGTTCATCATTCATGCCCAATGCGCGCAGGACATAAGAAGGCTCCAGACTCGCTGAAGTACATGCCGAGCCAGAAGACACTGCCAGATCTTTCAATGACATCATCAATGATTCACCTTCAACATAGTTGAAGCTGACATTCAGAATGTGTGGCGCTCCCTGTTCCAAATCACCATTCAGGTAAACTTCTTCAATATCTTTGATACCGTTCCACAAACGCAGACGCAAACCACGCAGACGTTCTGCCTCTGATTCCAGCTCTTCTTTCGCGATACGGTAAGCTTCACCCATGCCAACAATCTGGTGAACAGGCAATGTACCTGAACGCATACCGCGTTCATGACCACCACCATGCTGTTGGGCTTCAATACGTACGCGAGGCTTACGGCGAACATACAGTGCACCAATTCCCATCGGGCCATAAAGTTTATGGGCAGAAAAGGACATCAGATCAACTTTTAGCAGGCTGAGATCAACAGGCAATTTACCAACACTTTGGGTGGCATCAACATGGAAAATAATGCCACGACTGCGGCATAATTCACCAATGGTCATGATATCCTGAACAATACCAATTTCGTTATTGACATGCATGATGGAAACCAGAATGGTGTCTTCACGCATGGTCGCTTCCAACTCTTTCAGATCAATCAGGCCGTTGTTCATTGGCGCCAGATACGTGATCTCAAAACCTTCGCGCTCCAGCTGACGACAAGTATCTAAAACCGCTTTATGCTCAGTTTTGCTGGTGATAATGTGCTTGCCTTTCTTCTGATAAAATTTTGCAGCACCTTTAATTGCCAGGTTATCTGATTCTGTCGCACCTGAAGTGAACACGATTTCACGTGGATCCGCACCAACTAAGTCAGCAATTTGATTGCGTGCAATATCAACCGCTTCTTCAGCCTGCCAACCAAAACGGTGTGAACGGGAAGCTGGGTTACCGAAGACTCCGTCAATAGTCAAATAGTTCATCATCTTTTCAGCAACACGTGGATCGACTGGTGTTGTTGCTGAATAGTCCAAATAAATGGGTAATTTCATTGCTCACATGCTCCGTAAGACACTTTTAATACTTTCATTGCCACACAAGTATTTGCCGCAAGTTACGCACGCAGATTAACGTTAATCGTCTCTTGAAGTCTGCCGTTAGGGCCAGGGGTACGGCGCTTATCGCCGTCTTGACGATCAGCAACATCCAATACTTCTTGGTTATTTACTAATTCTTCTAAACTGATGCTACTCAGGAAACTGGTGATACGATCACTTAGGTCACGCCACAAGGCATGAGTCAAACACCGATCGCCGCCTTGACAACCTTCTCGGCCCTGACAACGAGTGGCATCTACAGATTCATCAACGGCTGAAATCACTTCGGCAACGAAAATTTTACCGGCATCTCTGCCCAATAAATAGCCGCCACCTGGACCACGGACGCTAGAAACCAGACCATTTTTACGCAGGCGGGAAAACAACTGCTCAAGATAGGAAAGGGAAATACCCTGACGTTCAGAAATATCGGCTAACGGCACCGGCCCTTCTTGTGAATGCAATGCCACATCTAACATAGCTGTTACCGCATAACGTCCTTTTGATGTCAGTCTCATAACAAAAACTCCGTGGTGAAATATGGGTAAAATTGTGGCATTCCTGAGTATTTTAGTCAACTATTTAACCGAGTAATTTACTCAACTATTATTTGACGCCCTTTCACTTTTTCACGTGCCTATCCCACAGCTTTCCCAACTGCTTTCCGCTATTATCCAGTTACATATTTTGTCCCGTTACACTGTATTTCCTATCGGCTGCTTCCTGTTACTTTCTGCTACAGTTTTAACTGTACATTTTTTAACTGCATCAATTTATTTTTTATCCCACTTCTCCATGGAAGTCAGTATACCACGCAGGATATTCAGCTCTTGGGTTTCTGGCCGTGCACGAGTATAAAGACGTCTTAATTTGTTCATTATCTGGCCCGGATGCGCTTTGCGAATGAACCCAGACTTTTTCAATATCTGTTCAAGGTGCTGATAAAAACGCTCCATATCTTCGACAGGTGGATACTCTACTTCGTGCTCTGGAGACGTTGCCTCTTCTAATTGCTCTTGAGCCGCAAGGTATGCCATGCGAATTTCATAGCTAACCAGCTGAACCGCCATCGCCAAATTCAACGAACCATATTCCGGGTTAGTTGGGATATAAAGGTGATAATTACACTTTTGCAACTCTTCGTTAGTCAAGCCAACACGTTCACGGCCAAAGACAATAGCAACGGGAGAGTGACTGGCGGTTTCGACACAGCGTTCACCACATTCACGTGGCTCAACCATCGGCCAGGATAGGGTTCGGGAACGGGCACTGGTGCCAATGACTAACTCACACCCAGCCAATGCCTCATCCAACGAATTCACAATCGTTGCATTGCCGATAACATCACTTGCACCGGCTGAAAGTGCGATAGCGTGAGAGTCAGGTTGAACAAGCGGATTCACCAGATACAGGTTGGTCAATCCCATTGTTTTCATGGCCCTGGCGGTTGATCCCATGTTCCCCGTATGGGAGGTTTCTACCAGAATAATGCGGATATTCTCTAACATGACGGCTTTTAAATTCAGTATAAGAGCCGAATATCTTAACACAGCATTAGTCATTTTGACGAACTACTGCTATAATGCGCGCCAATTTATTTCCCGTTCTTTAAAATTCTGGTGGAAGATACCCCATGCATCCGATGCTAAACATCGCTATACGCGCTGCGCGTAAGGCCGGCAACTACATTGCCAAAAGCTACGAAACTCCTGATGCTGTTGAAGCAAGCCAAAAAGGCAGTAATGATTTCGTTACCAATGTTGATCGTGGAGCAGAAAAGCTGATCATTGACATCATCCGTAAATCTTACCCTAAACATACGATTATCACCGAAGAAAGTGGTGATCACATAGGAGAAGAGGATGATTTCCAATGGGTTATCGATCCACTGGATGGCACAACCAACTTTATTAAACGTCTTCCCCATTTTGCTGTTTCCATCGCTGTGCGTATTAAAGGCCGCACAGAAGTATCCGTAGTTTATGATCCAATGCGCAATGAGCTGTTCACTGCAACTCGTGGGCAAGGCGCTCAATTGAACGGCTATCGCCTGCGTGGTACTAATGCTCGCGATCTGGATGGAACGATCATTGCAACGGGTTTCCCATTCAAAGCCAAACAACACACTATCCCTTACATGAATGTACTGGGTAAATTATTTGAGCGCTGTGCAGATTTCCGGCGCACTGGTTCTGCAGCACTGGATATGGCGTATGTCGCTGCCGGACGGGTAGATGGTTTCTTCGAAATTGGCCTGAAGCCATGGGATTTCTTGGGCGGAGAGTTGTTGGTACGTGAATCAGGTTGTATTGTTTCTGATTTCGTTGGTGGCCATAACTATGTCAACTCCGGCAATATCGTTGCAGGTAGCCCACGTATCGTTAAAGACATTCTGTCTGAAATGCGTGAAGAATTGACTGAAGCATTGAAACGTTAATTTGTTATTATTAAATAAATATAATTTGAGCAATGTTGTTTTTAGGGTACCTATCATCAGGTGCCCTTTTTTCTTACCTTCGTTTTTAATTAGCGCGAGAGTCAATGGGCTTCAACTTTTGGTCTCAGGAACAGGGCAGGCAACACAACCAGTGCCATCACCCAAAATATACCATTTCCTATCTGTTCATACATGAAACCAGCAATCATACTCATGACGGCAATACCGCCCCCCATTGCTACAGCAGAGTAAGTCGCCTGCAACCGGATGATTTCGTTTTCTTTTCTGGCGCCAATAAAACGCATCGCAGCCAAATGGCAGACTGTAAAAGTACCACAATGCAGGATTTGAATAATAATCAACACCGATAATTCGGTCGAGATTCCCATGAGCCCCCAGCGAACAACACCACAAATTCCTGACAATAACAGCAGATTACGGGCGCTCCAACGGCGGAATAATTGCTTGCTAAAAGTAAAGATAACAACTTCCGCCACCACGCCCAAAGACCAGAGATAACCAATGGTTGATGAGGAATAACCCGCTTGCGCCCAATAAATGGAGCCAAAACTGTAATACCCCGCATGAGCAGCCTGCAATAAAGTTACACAGAGTAAAAACTGCCACACTGATTTTTCGGATAAGAGTTCTTTAAAAGAAACGGCATTGATATTGGCGGCTTTAATCTTACCTGCCGGCATGATGGAAGGTTTCAACATCATTGCCAATGACATGGCTGTAACACTGAATAACAAAAAAGCAAGAATGATATGGTGTGTGCCAAATAACTCGCGACCGATCCAATGATTTAAACTGTCAAACGATATATTCCAGCCAAAATTCAGGCTGCTGATTGAGAAATTTATCCCATTGGCAGACATCAATATGCCCGCCAATGAAGAACTAATAACAAATGCAATCGAACCCCAAACCCTTACCTTGCCATAATCAAACGTAAACTGCTTTTGCCATGTTCCTGCCAAAGCATCTGATAAGGGAACGAGTGGTGAGAAGAATAAGTTGAAACCAATCATGATAAAGAAAAGCCATGCCCAATGGCTGTCGAATACAAAGCCAATGGTAAAAAGCAATGCCAACAATGAGAGGAGACGTAATGCTTTAATTAATTTAGCGGGGTCTTTTACCGTAGGAGAGATAACCAGACTGCCGACAAAGCGAGCTACCATTCCAACACCTAGCAATATCCCTATCATTGAGGCATCAATACCTTCACCTTTTAACCAGACAGACCAAAAAGGCAAGAATATGCCGTAAGAGAAAAAATAGGTGAAATAGCCCAAGCTCAACCAAAATGTCGATGGAACAACCATCCAAATGCCCCCGTTTTTGATACAAAAAACCCGCTCAAAACTTACGTTATGAGTCGGGCTTATTACTGATACTACATTTTATTTAAATTATGCGTAAACCGGATATTTTGCGCAGATATCCAATACCTTTTGCTTAACACTTTCAATGGTTGCTTCATCATTGATGTTATCCAGCACATCACACATCCAACCAGCCAGTTCACGGGATTCTGTTTCCTTGAAGCCACGGCGGGTAATTGCAGGCGTTCCGATACGGACACCAGAGGTGACGAATGGGCTGCGTGGATCATTAGGTACGCTATTTTTGTTAACAGTGATATTGGCACGCCCCAAGGCCGCATCAGCATCTTTACCCGTAATGTCTTTGTCCACCAGATCCAGCAAGAACAAATGGTTTTCGGTTTCCCCAGAAACCACTTTGTAACCGCGTTGCAGGAATACTTCTACCATTACTTTTGCGTTCTTAGCAACTTGATGTTGGTAGGCTTTGAATTCAGGCTCCATCGCTTCTTTCAATGCAACTGCCTTACCGGCAATAACGTGCATCAACGGGCCGCCCTGAGAACCAGGGAAAACAGAAGAATTCAGTTTCTTGTAAAATTCTTCATCGCCGCCCTTCGCCAAAATCAGGCCACCACGTGGGCCAGCCAATGTTTTGTGCGTTGTTGTTGTCACAACGTGTGCATGAGGAACTGGGTTTGGATAAACCCCTGCTGCAACCAGACCCGCTACGTGAGCCATGTCAACGAACAGATAAGCACCAATTTCATCCGCAATTTCACGCATCTTCGCCCAATCAACAACGCCAGAATAAGCAGAGAAGCCACCAATGATCATTTTAGGCTGATGTTTTTGCGCCTGGATGCGAATATCGTTGTAATCGATCTTACCTTTTTCATCAATACCATAGGGTACGATATTATAAAGTTTACCAGAGAAGTTAACTGGAGAGCCGTGAGTCAGATGGCCACCGTGCGCCAGATTCATCCCTAAAACTGTATCGCCGGGTTTTAGCAGCGTCATATACACCGCAGCATTTGCCTGAGAACCAGAGTGTGGCTGGACATTAGCATAATCTGCACCAAACAGCGCTTTTGCGCGGTCAATCGCAAGCTGTTCAACTACATCGACATACTCACAGCCACCGTAGTAACGTTTACCCGGATAACCTTCCGCATACTTGTTAGTAAGCTGAGAGCCTTGTGCCTGCATTACTCTTGGGCTGGTGTAGTTTTCAGAAGCAATCAATTCAATGTGTTCTTCTTGACGACAAACTTCCTGTTCCATCGCTTGCCACAGTTCGGGATCGTAATTCGCAATATTCATTTCACGCTTTAACATTTGGTTCTCCTGACTCAGCTACATCTCTAAAAAAATACCCCTGAGGGCCAGAATGGCACACAGTGTAAACTCTTTTTATCGAATGAGATAGTCTTGACAAAATAAATTACGCAAACGTTTGCATTACACCTTGGCAGCCTATTAGAAGCTAAATAACCTACTGTTTCGCTAATGATTACGGATTTATTACTGATATTTGTGATCCTGGTCGCGATTCATGGTAATTAAAATTCTATTTTTTTGATTTAAGGAAAGATAATTATCTTTTTTCAATTTGATATATTCCCAAACCCTATAAGTTGCATTTAAAATACAACTTATAGATTCCAGCATTATGTGAGAAAAATTCAGGAGATCCCCATGCTAGACAGTCAGGTTATCGCAACCATAAAATCGACCATTCCATTAATTGTTTCTACAGGTCCTAAGCTCACTGCGCATTTTTACGAACGTATGTTCAAGCATAATCCTGAATTAAAAGATATTTTTAACATGAGTCACCAGATCAACGGTGATCAACGTGAAGCGCTTTTCAATGCCCTTTGCGCTTATGCTGGCAATATCGATAATCTGTCAGCACTCTTACCTGCCGTAGAAAAAATCGCCCATAAACATGCCAGCCTCAGTATCCAACCTGAGCATTATCAAATTGTAGGTAAGCACCTACTGGCAACGATTGATGAAATGTTTCATCCTGGTGACGAAGTTCTTAATGCCTGGGGAAAAGCCTACAACGTATTAGCTAATGTCTTTATCAATCGAGAAGAGGAAATTTATCACAGCGGTGAATCCCTGGAAGGTGGTTGGCGTCATCTACGTCAGTTTCGTGTTAGCCGAAAACAACCACAAAGTGATGTCATCACTAGCTTTGAGTTTGTGCCTGTTGATGGTGGCAAGGTCATGGATTACAAGCCAGGGCAATATTTGGCGATCTATATAGAAGATCCAGCACTTGAAAACCGTGAAATCCGCCAATATTCGCTGACCGCCGCACCAAACGGAACCCGTTACCAAATTGCCGTCAAGCGTGAACCTCAGGGCAAAATTTCAAACCACCTGCACGATAAGGTACAGGAAGGGGATATTGTGATGCTGGCAGCACCACACGGTGATTTCTTCCTTGATGTGCAATCTGATACGCCAGTCACGCTGGTTTCTGCTGGAGTTGGTTTGACTCCGATGATGAGTATGCTGCAACACCTGCATAACCATAATCACGTTGGCTCAGTAAATTGGTTCCATGCCGCAGAGCATGGCGGCCATCATGCTTTTGCAAATAAGGTAAATGAAATTTCCCAATCTATGCCTAATTTGTATTCACAAGTTTGGTATCGTGAACCTAGGGACGTAGATCAGAAAGGCATACATTACCAACATACTGGGCTTATGGATCTATCCCTCGTGGAGAAAGCAATAACGGCAGAAGGAATGCAATTCTATTTCTGTGGACCAGTGGCTTTCATGCAACATATCGCCAAACAATTGCTGGCAATGGGCATTGATGAGCAACATATCCATTATGAATGTTTTGGCCCACATAAAGTCATTTAGTACGGTTTACCTAATACACCCGAATTCTGGATAAGAAATTGAACCAAAAGCCTGTTCCAAGATCAGTATGTTAGACCAATAAAATACCGACCTAAAAAGGAGCAGGTTATGGATAAATTAGTTGAAATTTTCTGTGATATCGATGATTTTTGCCGTTTTTTCCTTCCTCAATGGGAACAATGTTGTCTCGACAACGGGCGTCGTCGGTAAGAGAAAATGAGCTGGCATTTTAAGAACTCATTTAAATAAACGAAAAGCCATTTTGTTAAAATAATTTAAACTAAATTATTTTACTTATGATTTGATTATTTTTTAAAAATGTTACCGCATTCACATAATCATAAATATTAGAGTTTATTCCTATTGTTATTTTTAGCAAAATTCATAGTCTTTTAACGCTTTTAAAAAACTATAGTTGCGTGTATTGCAAAGGAAAAACAATATTATGAAAATTAAAGCTCTTGTTGCAGTCGCTGTTTCTGCTGCAATTCTGACAGGTTGTAAGAATATTGATCAGGGAATGCTGACTCATTCTGGAATGCAATTATTCCAAGCGGCAACACTAAGTGATTCTGATGTCAAACAGTTATCTAACCAAGCATGTAAGGATATGGATGCACAGAATAAAATTGCACCGGCATCCAGCCAATACACTAAGCGTCTGAACAAAATCGCCAAAGCATTAGGTAGCGAAGTTAACGGTACATCGGTTAACTATAAAGTTTATCTGACTAAGGATGTGAATGCATGGGCAATGGCTAACGGTTGTGTGCGTGTATACAGCGGCCTGATGGACATGATGAACGACAATGAAGTAGAAGGCGTTCTGGGCCATGAAATGGGTCACGTTGCACTGGGCCACACCCGTAAAGCAATGCAGGTTGCTTATGCTACAGTTGCTGCACGTACCGCAGCTGCATCAGCCGGCGGTGTCGCCGCGCAACTGAGCGATTCTCAGCTTGCAGCACTGGGTGAAAAACTGATCAACTCGCAGTTCTCGCAGCATCAGGAAAGTCAGGCTGATGACTTCTCTTATGATCTGATGAAAAAACGCAATATCAAAACTGAAGGTTTAGCAACCAGCTTCGAGAAACTGGCTAAACTGGGCAGTGGTGAAACCAGCATGTTTGATTCACACCCACCTTCACAGGAGCGCGCTCAACACGTTCGTGATCGTATCGCAGCAGATAAGAAATAATAAGTTCTGTACAATACAAGTAAGATAAGTGATAACGGATTGAAAATCGGACATCCCCGCACGTCATCTCACATTAGGGTGTGGGCTAACCGATAATATTCCCGTTATCACTTTTTCAGATGATTTTAGTGACTTAATTAAATCGCTTCTTCGTCCTGCTCACCGGTACGGATACGCACAACACGGGCAACATCGAAAACAAAAATTTTGCCATCGCCAATTTTGCCTGTTTGTGCAACCTGCATGATTGTCTCGACGCAGGTATCAACAATATCATCCGGTACGACAATTTCTATTTTTACCTTTGGCAGAAAATCTACCATATATTCTGCGCCACGATACAGTTCAGTATGCCCTTTCTGACGGCCAAATCCTTTCACTTCTGTCACGGTCATACCAGTGATACCCACTTCAGCCAGAGCTTCACGCACATCATCCAGCTTGAAGGGTTTGATAATTGCATCAATCTTTTTCATGAAGTTTTCCTGTAATTACCAATTGTTACGTCCGAAACCGGAAGTTATCGGGTAACGCCGATCTTTACCAAAATCACGCTGCGTAATGCGTGGGCCAATAGGTGCTTGGCGACGTTTATATTCATTAATGTCAACCAGTCGGATCACCTTGCGCACAATGGCTTCATCAAAACCTTCAGATACCAGATCAGCCACTGATTTATCTTTTTCAACATACCCTTCGAGAATCGCATCCAAAATGTCATATGGAGGAAGGCTGTCCTGATCCAGTTGATTTGGTGCCAACTCCGCTGACGGTGGACGATCAATCACACGCTGAGGAATAGCTGGGGATACTGTATTACGATATTTAGCCAATGCAAATACCATCGTTTTAGGGACATCTTTCAAAGCATTAAAGCCACCTGCCATATCACCGTACAGGGTTGAGTACCCTACTGCCGATTCACTTTTGTTACTGGTGGTCAATACCAGGCGACGACGCTTGTTAGACATTGCCATCAAAATAACTGCGCGGCAACGTGCCTGTAAATTCTCTTCTGTCGTATCTTTTTCTGTTCCCGCGAACATGGGTTCAAGCTGTGCCATAAACGCATCAAACATGGGTTCGATGGAAACAACGTCAAATTCAATCCCCAGCAATTCTGCCTGTTCTCTGGCATCGTGGATACTCATTTCTGAGGTATAGCGGAATGGCATCATGACCGCCTGCACGTGATCTTTGCCCAAAGCATCCACAGCAATCGCCAATGTCAATCCGGAATCAATCCCACCTGACAAACCAAGCAAGACGCCTTTAAAACCGTTTTTTTGCACATAATCACGTACAGACAGCACCAGCGCCTTATAAATTTGCGCCAGAGGGGGCAATTGAGGGATCGGATTTGCCATTGGTTCAATCTTCATCTCATTGAAACGGCATTGCTCAACCTGTTCCTCAAATGCCGCCATGCGATGGGTTATTTCACCATTGGCATCAAAGACCTTAGAACAGCCATCAAAGATAAGCTGATCTTGCCCACCCACCTGATTAAGATAGATAATTGGCAAATGAGTACGCTGACAGTGGGACTTAATTAATGTACTGCGGATATTCGGTTTTTCACGATTAAAAGGAGAGGCGTTAATCGACAAGATGATTTCTGCACCAGCCTGTTTCAAGGCATCAATTGGGGCATCAAACCACAAATCTTCACAAATCAACAAACCGAGGTTATAACCCTTGAATGGTATAACACAGTTTTGATCCCCCGCTTTGAAATAACGCTCTTCATCAAAAACGCCATAATTTGGCAGTAACTGTTTGAAGTAACGTGCCACAATTTCCCCTTGCCAAAACAGGGAAAGTGCGTTGTAAAGTTTGCCATCCTGTTGCCACGGATGCCCTACCAAAATACCAACCTGAGCGCTTGCTTGTTGCAAACGTACCAATTGTTCACAACAACGCTGATGTAAATCAGAGCGGAATAACAAATCTTCAGGAAAATAGCCAGACAGCGCCAGCTCAGAAAACATAACCAGATCAGCGCCTTTTGCCTGCTGCTCCCGAACTGTCTGCAACATACGTTCGCTGTTGCCTTCAATGTCTCCTACCAACCAATTTAACTGGGCAAGAGCGATATTAAGAGTACGACTCATAGAATGCGGCTCTCCTGGGCCATAAATCATCTATCTTCTTTACTGGATTTCAGCAGCAAAGCAATTCAATCTCTATACCCGGTGCTTTTCAAGCTGCTTGTATTTCGCAATCTGAAACTTAACGGGGTATATAATTTCCATTCAGTGTAAGAATTTCTGCGGTAGCAGAAAAGTTATTCCTTAAAATCGTTAGCATCCAGTTCGTGGCGTGCCAGCAATTTATAAAATTCTGTCCGGTTACGCCCTGCCATGCGGGCAGCATGGGTCACATTACCTTTGGTTATCTGCAACAATTTACGCAGATAATTCAGTTCAAACTGCCCACGGGCTTCCACGAATGTCGGCAATGCCGTATTTTCCCCTTCCAATGCCTGAGTAACCAGAGCATCACTAATGACCGGAGCCATCGTCAATGCCACACACTGTTCAATGACATTGACTAATTGACGCACATTACCCGGCCAACTTGCTGCCATCAGGCATTTCATGGCCGTGGTAGAAAAGCTGCGAACAAAAGGTTTATGGCGTTTGGCAGCATCACGTAACAGATGATTAGCCAATAGAGGAATATCTTCCGCACGTTCGTTCAAAGCAGGAATTTTCAAATTAACAACGTTTAATCGATAGTAGAGATCTTCCCGAAACTCATTACGCTGCATGGCCTTAGGCAAGTCTCGGTGAGTGGCAGAAATAATTCTGACATCAATATCGACATCCCGATTACTCCCCAATGGGCGAACTTTGCGCTCTTGTAACACTCTCAAGAGCTTAACTTGCAACGCCATCGGCATATCACCGATCTCATCAAGGAATAATGTTCCTCCTTGCGCCGCTAAAAATAGTCCTTCTCGGCTGCTGACAGCGCCCGTAAATGCACCTTTGGCATGGCCAAATAATTCAGATTCAAGCAATTGTTCAGGTAAGGCACCACAGTTAATGGCAATAAAAGGCTTCTTCACTCTGGGACTTACCCGATGAATAGCCTGAGCCAGAACCTCTTTACCAGTTCCACTTTGCCCGTTAATCAGCACACTCACATCGGATTGAGCCACCATCTTTGCCTGTTCCAATAGGCGCAGCATCAGAGGGCTACGGGTAACGATTTTCTCGCTCCATTGTCCATCAATGGCTGGTGTTGATAGTTCCAACGCATCATCAATGGCTTTATAAAGTGCGTCACGATCAACAGGCTTGGTCAGAAAACTAAATACACCTTGCTGCGTTGCTGCCACCGCATCAGGAATAGAACCATGTGCAGTCAGAATAATGACAGGCATACCGGGATGCTGTTTCTGAATTTCCACAAACAGCGCCATACCATCCATTTCATCCATGCGTAAATCACTGATCACTAAATCTACTTTTTCTCTCGCCAGTATGCGTAACGCCTCAAAACCACTCTCTGCGGTCGTGACACGAAAGCCTTCACTGGTCAAACGCATTCCCAATAGTTTTAGCAAGCCAGGATCATCATCAACTAAAAGAAGATGGGCGGAATTGCGTACTGTCATTATTATTCGGCTCCTTTTTCTTCTGATTTTTCTTCTGAAGGATTGGCTTCCGCTTTAGTATCCGCGTTTGTTGCGGGTTTGTCTTTCAGTTCTGCTTTATTATCCGATGAAGTGTTCGCATTAGGAGTAGCAACACTACTTTGTTCTTGTTTACGGGAGGAAAGTTGGCGTTCAATATCGGTCAGATTTTCTAGTTTGCGGGACATTGAATGAAGCTCATATTCTAAACGTGCTCGTGTTTCTTTCAGACGATCAATTTTGCTATCACTGTCAAACTGGAAGCGCTGGAATTTGACTCTTTCTTCAGCAAGATTAATTTTCAGATATTGCTGTTCACGCCACAATTGAAGTAATGGCCGCAAAGCGATAGGAAATTGTGCACTATACCGATTAAAGTATTCCACCGTTTTCCTGCGTTCAGCTAACACAGAAGTCGCCCTGCCAATTAAAATACTTTGCTTAAGCACTTGATGCCAATCAGTCGGAGTCTCTGGGGCAAAACGTTTCGCCGTCTCACGAGCTTCTGCCGAAGACAACCGATCCGTACAATCGATAAATCTCAACCAATAAAGTCCGTTTTCCATCGCCGCTGGCTTCGTGATGTCCCAGATTGAATCACAATCCTTAAGACGATAATCCGTAACACTCTGTTCTGGTAAGATAGACTGCGCCAGGGTTGTCAAATTGTCTGAGCCACTCGTTTTAACACATCCTGCCAGCAAATAGGGAACGAACAATAGCAATATGGCCCGCAAGCGCAGGGTCGAAACACGTGCCAAGATAGATGGCCTGACAGCCATTTTTTTCATTGGGTTAATCACAATATTTTGCTGTTCCGTCTCCGTCATAAAGCGGTAAGTAAACCTGTTATACATATTATTTAGTCATTCTCTGCGGTTAATGGCAGTTCAATTCGAAAACATACATCAGCAAATTCGGATTCTACCAGGCAAAGCTCCCCCTGCATTTGTTTAATGCAATCTTGCGCGATGCTCAAACCAAGACCGCTTCCTTTAACTGCACCTTTTCGTTGAAGTTTTCCTTGGTAAAATGGCTCAAAGATCATACTTTTCTCTAACTCTGGGATAGGCGTTCCTGTATTGGCAATGTCAATTTGAAGGTTTTCCCCCACTTGCCGACTAGAAATCCAAATGTTACCGGATTCAGCGCCATAGTGCACTGCATTGGAATAGAGATTATCAATCACCCGTGTTAATAAACCACGCTCCGCCCAACAATAATCCATATCTAATTGAATTTCTGTATAAATATTTTTTGTCCGTGCTGGCAATTGGTGTGATAATACGACACTATCCACAATTTCTTTTAAAGAAACAATCTGATGTTCGGCTGCGCCATCCGCTAATTTGCGGTTATATTCCAGTAATTGCTCAATAAGCTGCTGTAAATGCCTGCTACTGCTATCCAAGATACTGACAACTTCCCTTTGATCTGCCGTCAGAGGCCCTGCAATTTCGTCAGCCAATAGCTCCGTTCCTTCACGCATACTTGCCAGAGGGGTTTTCAGTTCATGGGAAATATGGCGTAAAAACTCATGACGCTGAGACTCAAGCCAGGATAAACGTTCACTCAGCCAAATAATGCGTTGAGCCAATGATCGTAATTCCCGTGGTCCTTTAAAGGAATCAATCTGATTTTCCAGTGATTGCCCTTCTCCAAGCCGATTGATCATCCGCTCAATGCCTTTTACTGGCCCAATGATCATACGCGTAAACAAGGCTATCAAGAAGGCGCTTAGCAAGAATAAAATAAGGCTCTGCCAACCGAAAAATTGCCCTTTATCGGCGATATCTTTTTGCAGTTGTTCACCACGGCTAAAAATAATATTACGGGTTTCCTGTACCAAAAGATTATTAGCCCTGGAGAATTCTTCAAGTAATTTAGATGAAGCCGCTTCTGGTGCTCCATTACTACAAGAAATTTTGCTCAAACCTGACAGTAATTCATTGAATTTCTTCGTATACTTTGTATTAGCTAACATCGCCATCTGATTACCAAGCATATTCATGTACTGCCGATACTGGCGTTGATAAAGCTTTTCTAGCCGACTATCGCCTAATACACAGTATTGGCGGTAACTACGTTCCATCTCAAGGGCGACTCCAACCATCGCTTCGCTACGGCGGGCATCCACCAGCGTTGAACGATTAATCTCAGCCGCTTGGGTACTAAGCTGATCAAGACTTTGATAAGCCTGATAAGCCAAAACTAATAGTGGCAATAATACCAGCCAGAAAGCCATGACAACCAATTGGCGCAATGAGCGTGGAAATAAACGCCATTTTTTCAAAGAAATCATCTCATAACCTGTAATTACATTGATGCTACAGTTACTTTTATCTTCTTATTGAAAATGGTCAGAATAATAGTTGAAAACAGCGGATAATTGAAATAATCGGTAAATTGGAATATGCAGATGCATACATAAACACAGCGGACAGGAACAATCTGCAATAATGATGGCGGGACAGTAACTTTTTACCATCCCGCCAATGAGGAACCTTCATGCTATTCAATGAACATGTAGGTGGTGCCTCACTCCACGTGTCGCCCTGTGTTTGATAAGGCCCGAAGGCGAGTATCATTAAGTTGGACGGTAGGCACCTTACTTCGGCGTCATTCTGGGCTTTATGTGGATGTTCCCACCTCATTGCGGGCCGACATAAAAAGATGAATGAGCAACTGCTCCATATTATGCATATTACATGCCAACTTGAAAAATTATTTTTAACCAGTTGATATAATTGGAAATAAATAAAAATGTATATTTACTGCATTTTCTTATCGATACTTCTTCATATTTGATATGGATTAGTGTCGCTTATTTATGACATATTACTATCTAAAAATATTTTTCAATTTATATCAAATAATTAAACGTCTCTTTTTTGAGACACCATAAAACACCATTGTCGCAATACAGAGACACTGCCAGAAAAAATGATGAATAACACCAAAGCGTCAGATAAAAAACAGAGGCCCTGATGAATTTTCAGGGCCTTTTCTATTAACCTAACTGTTTGCGGGCATTACGGAAAATACGCATCCACGGGCTATCTTCTCCCCATTCTTTAGGATGCCAAGAGTTGCTAACAGTGCGGAATACCCTTTCAGGATGAGGCATCATCACCGTGACCCTTCCGTCAAGGCTGGTCACAGAAGTAATACCGTTCACAGAACCATTTGGGTTCGCTGGATAGTTTTCTGTCACTGAACCGTAGTTATCCACAAAACGCAATGCAACCTGCTGATGTTTTTCAAGCTCCATCAAACTCAAGTGGTTTCTGAACTCCACCTGTCCTTCACCATGAGCCACTGCGATCGGTAAGCGAGAACCCGCCATATCTTTCAGGAACAATGAAGGGCTGTTTGCCACTTCTACTAAGCTAAAACGGGCTTCATAGCGTTCTGAACGGTTACGGACAAAACGTGGCCAGTGTTCTGTGCCAGGGATCAATTCATGCAGATTAGATATCATCTGACAACCATTACACACACCAAGTGTTAAGGTATCCGGCCTTGCGAAGAAGCTCGCAAAATCATCACGTACCCGTGAATTAAACAGAATGGATTTCGCCCAACCTTCACCCGCGCCAAGCACATCCCCATAGGAGAAGCCACCACAAGCAACCAATGTTTGGAATTGATCTAATGTGATCCGCCCCTCCAATAAGTCACTCATATGAACATCTACCGCCTCAAAGCCTGCTCGGTGGAATGCCGCCGCCATCTCAACATGAGAGTTAACTCCCTGTTCACGCAATACAGCAACGCGCGGACGCACTTGTTTTGCAATATAGCAAGCAGCAATATCTTCCGCGAGGTCGAAAGTTAATTTCACATTCAAGCCAGGATCATTCATATCCTGTTTTGCCTGATGTTCTTGCTCTGCGCACTCAGGGTTATCACGCAGACGCTGCATTTGCCACGTTGTTTCTGCCCACCATAAGCGCAATGTGCTGCGCTTCTGACGATAAACTTCCATATTGCCACTGGAAATCACAAAATCATCGCCCGTCTGGGCCTTACCCAGATAGTGCACACATTCATTTAATCCATAATCTGCCAACAGGTTTTCAATTTGCTCTCTGTCAGTCTCACGAATTTGAATTACCGCACCCAGTTCTTCATTAAACAATGCGGCCAGGATATCTTCATCAAATGCACTGATATCGGCATACAAGCCACAATGGCCTGCAAAAGCCATTTCAGCTAATGTCACCAATAGCCCACCATCTGAACGGTCATGGTAAGCCAGCAATTTTTGTTCTGAAATCAAGTGCTGGATCGCATTAAAGAAACCCGCTAATTGCTCAACGCTGCGAACATCTGCGGTTTTATCCCCAAGTTGGCGATAAACTTGAGCCAATGCCGTTCCACCCAGCGCATTTTGCCCTTTACCCAGATCGATCAGCAGCAACGCATTGTCATCTTCAGTAGATAACTCTGGTGTCACGGTACGGCGCACATCTTCTACTCGCGCAAAGGCACTGATAACCAATGAAAGTGGTGAAGTCATTTCACGCACTTCCTCATTTTGACGCCAGCGGGTTTTCATTGACATCGAATCCTTGCCAACTGGAATGGTCAATCCCAATGCCGGGCACAACTCCTCACCCACTGCCTTGACGGCGGCATACAAACCTGCATCTTCACCTGCATGGCCTGATGCCGACATCCAGTTAGCTGATAACTTCACGCGTTTCAGATCCTGGACATAGGCGGAAGCGATATTGGTCAGTGCTTCACCCACCGCCATACGTGCCGATGCCGCAAAGTCCAATAATGCAATCGGTGCTCGCTCGCCCATTGACATGGCTTCGCCATAATAGCTGTCCAAACTGGCGGTCGTAACAGCACAATCTGCGACTGGAATTTGCCAAGGGCCAACCATTTGGTCACGGGCAACCATACCAGTGATGGAGCGATCTCCAATCGTAATCAGGAATGTTTTTTCCGCCACGGCAGGCAAATGCAAGACACGTTTAACCGCTTCTGCTAGCTCTATGCCCTTGCGATCCAAACTTTGCCCTGGAGCTTGCAAAACCTGCACATTTTTCAGCATCTTTGGCGTCTTACCGAGCAAGACATCCAGCGGCATATCGATTGGCTGATTATCAAAATGAGTGTCATTCAGCAACAAGTGCCGTTCTTCCGTTGCTTCCCCAACCACAGCATAAGGAGCACGTTCACGACGGCATATTTCTTCAAACAGGGCTAACTGCTCTGGTGCTACCGCCAAAACATAACGTTCCTGGGATTCATTGCACCATAACTGCAATGGACTCATGCCGGATTCATCGTTAAGAATATTGCGTAACTCAAAACGCCCGCCTCGACCGCCATCACTGACTAATTCAGGCATGGCATTTGACAAACCACCAGCCCCGACGTCATGGATAAATAAAATCGGATTTTTATCCCCCAATTGCCAGCAACCGTCGATAACTTCCTGACAACGGCGTTCCATCTCCGCATTGTCACGCTGCACAGAGGCAAAATCCAAGTCAGCATCAGACTGACCGGATGTCATTGAAGATGCCGCACCGCCTCCCAAACCGATATTCATGCTTGGCCCACCCAACACAATCAATTTTGCGCCGACCGGAATATCCCCTTTCTGAATATGTTCTTCACGGATATTCCCGATCCCGCCAGCCAACATGATGGGTTTGTGATAACCACGCAATTCTGTACCATTATGGGAACAGACTTTTTCTTCATAGGTTCTGAAATACCCTAGCAATGCTGGACGCCCAAATTCATTATTAAACGCTGCACCGCCTAATGGACCTTCCAGCATGATGTCCAATGCACTGACAATGCGATCAGGTTTACCAAAATCTTCTTCCCACGGCTGTTCAAACCCAGGAATTCTCAAGTTTGAAACCGAAAAACCGACCAGTCCGGCTTTCGGTTTAGCTCCCCGTCCGGTTGCACCTTCATCACGTATTTCGCCACCTGATCCCGTTGCTGCACCAGGCCAAGGTGAAATTGCGGTTGGATGGTTATGAGTTTCCACTTTCATTAAGATATGAGCAGGCTCTTGATGGTAGTCATAAACACCAGTTGTAGAGTCAGGGAAAAAGCGGCCAACATGAGAACCCTCCATAACCGCCGCGTTATCTTTATAAGCAGAAAGCACGTAATCCGGCGTTTGTTCAAACGTGTTTTTGATCATTTTGAACAAAGACTTGGGTTGGGTCTGACCATCAATAACCCAATCTGCATTGAAAATTTTGTGGCGACAATGTTCAGAATTTGCCTGCGCAAACATATACAGCTCAACATCCGTCGGATTGCGTCCCAACGCCTGAAAAGCGCTCATCAGGTAATCAATTTCATCTGTAGCCAGAGCCAGCCCTAATTCAATATTTGCCGATTCCAGTGCTGCCCGCCCCGATTGCAAGATATCAATCTGTTTTAACGGCGCAGGTTGCTGGTGAGAAAACAGGACTTCGGCTTGTTCAAACTGAGTGAACACACTTTCCATCATGCGATCGTGCAATAATGCCGACAACGTTTGCCATTGCCCGTCATCCATATCAATACTCTGAATATAATAGGCGATTCCCTTTTCTAAACGGACAATCTGCTTCAGTCCACAATTGCGGGCGATGTCTGTCGCTTTCGATGACCAAGGGGATATCGTGCCTGGACGAGGTGTGACTAATATTAGTTGTCCTTTAGGCTCAAGTTTGGCCAAAGAGGGGCCATATTTTAATAGCTTATTTAATTTCTCTCGCTCATCTTCCGTAATTGGGGCATTAACTTCTGCAAAATGTACATATTCTGCATAAATGTCGGTAACAGGGAGATGTTGATCTTGACACTGGGAAAGGAGCTTAGTGATACGAAATGCCGATAAAGCGGGTGAGCCACGCAGAATTTCCATAATAATAGGTTCTCTCATCTTAGAAGCAAAGCCTGACTGATGCCTCAGGGAAACAGCAAGCATTATAGAGGAATGTTTCCTCTGACGAAACCGTTTGCGTGGTGATTTATCCACCCAACAATACACTCAATAAAATGCCGAAATGGGTTTAATAGGGTTGCACATCCCCCTTTTGTTGCGCAAAATTCCCGATTACTGGAAATTTAACCATGCTATTATCTTGCACTTCACACGGTTTCCAATCGTTCGGGAAAGAGATAACTACTTGAATAACATAAAGATAAATTATTTTGTTATCGTAATTATCGCGCTCCTCTCTGCTGCCATCATCGGCCTTAATATCAATTGGCCCAATAAACAGCAGGAGCAGATAAACAAAATTCTGGCACGAGGAGAGCTACGGGTTAGTACTATCAGCTCTCCTCTGATCTCTCTTAACAGCAAAAATGAACCAACAGGATTCGACTATGAGTTAATCAAGCGGTTTGCCGATTATCTGGGAGTTAAACTTGTGATTAAGTTTCGTCCCAACATTAAGCAACTTTTTGACGACTTGGAAAACGATAAAACCGATTTCCTGGCTGCTGGGCTTATCTACAATAAAGATAGGCTGGACCAAACACGCACTGGCCCTGCCTACGCTTCAGTCATACAACAACTGGTTTATCGCAAGGGGGCGGCACGTCCACATTCGTTTGGTGATCTAAAAGGCAAACTCATCGTCACGGCAGGTTCAGCCCATGTAAGCGAACTGAAAAAGTGGAAAGAAAAGTCTTATCCTGAGTTAACTTGGGAAGAAACACCCCACAAAAATACACAGCAATTGCTCGAACAACTCTCTGAGGGAAAAATCGACTATACAATCAGTGACTCCCTCAGTTTAGCTTTGCAACAGCGTATTCATCCCAATTTGGCAGTTGCGTTTGATGTCAGTGAAGAGAATCCCCTGACCTGGTATTTAAAGCGCAATAGTGACTATAGTCTCTACTCCGCTATGCTCGATTTTTTCAGTATGTTGACTGAAAACGGTATCATGTCACGGTTACAAGAAAAATATTTCAGCCATATCGGTTCATTCGATTATTTCGATACGATTTCCTTTATTCGCGCCATCAATAATCTCTTACCAACCTATCAGCCAATTTTTCAACAATACGCGGGATCGCTTGATTGGCAATTAGTGGCAGCTATCGCATGGCAAGAGTCACATTGGGATCCACAAGCCACTTCACCCACTGGCGTTCGAGGTTTGATGATGCTCACTCGCCCGACAGCAGAATGGGCTGGAATTCACGATCGGCTGGATCCAGAAGAGAGTGTCAAAGGAGGAATGGCTTATCTGAACTATCTGATGGAGCGTTTGCCAAAAACCATTTCTGAAGATGAACGCATTTGGTTTGCCCTTGCAGCTTATAACATGGGATATGGACACCTTCTTGATGCCCGTAAATTAACTGCTGCGCAAAAAGGTAATCCAGACAGTTGGCTGGATGTTAAAACCCGTCTTCCCCTGCTCAGCAAGAAAAAATACTACGCCAATACAACATATGGTTATGCCCGTGGCTATGAAGCTTATCGCTATGTTGAAAATATCCGGCGTTACTATTTGAGCCTGGAGGGATATCTTAGGGCAAAAGCCAACCGCGAGAAAGCAGAGAGAAGCGAAGCACCAACGGATACCACCATAATCAGCACTCCCCAAACGGAAAATGCTAAAACCGACACGGCTAATACTGAAAATAATAACAAATTTAGCAGTCAAATTGGCGAATGAGAGGCGTTTTACAACTATCACAGACCACACCGATGGCCTGAAAGGTAAAACGCCTTATGAGATACAACACTTAGTGATTAACACTGCTATCAGTATCATTTCCCATGCTAGTATCAGCAAGAACTTCTGTAATGAACCAATAATCTTTACTCTGATCTTGTCTCAAAAAATATTGGTGCCCATCAATGGAAAATGGAACCAGATATTGATAACTCCTATCCCATGGATCTTGATGTTCACTTATTCGATCAGGCACACCTTCATTATATAAATAACTGACAAACCAATAATTATCGTAAAATCTTTGACCTGTGTAATAATAAGTACCGCCAATAAAATATGGAAACTGCGGATAGTAATAATATGCCCAAGTATTAGAATTAGCTAAATTACCTATCTTTCCATTTTCACTGAATTCATAAGTAAAAACAGAAAGATTAGAGCTTGTATGGATGTATATATATTCCTTCCCTTCCATTGAAAAGAAAAATGTCGCCCCGTAGAAATTATCCCAACCATCTTGTTCTATTATTGTTCCCATTTTTCCATTTGGAAGTATTTCTCGTATAATATAAGGAAATTTCCCTTTATTATTTTTATCTTTACTATGGAGATAAATAAATTGCCCTTTACCCATTTTATAGGCAAATCCGACATCATAATCACTATCCCAATAGCCACTATCTATGACTTCTTGGTGTCCTTTTTCATCTAATTTTGCAATTATCCAATAGGAATTATACGTATTTTTTGACGTATTAATAAAATTCTTGGCTAACCCAAAAATATATTGCTCTTTCCCAAGCACAAAAGGAAACATTAAATCATAAAAATTTACCCACTTTTGTCCAGTGGAAGTTTGATCTCCTTGTTGTCCACCTGCCATCAATTGATGCACAGTCACTAGATGGTCACATTTACGCTGACGCAAAAGATACTGTTGATTATTAATGGTATAAGTAAAAATTGTTCTAATATATTTTCCGTCAGCAGGGGGAGAAGCTTCACAATCCAGATTACGTTGAAAATGGATTTGTTTAGTTGCATGAGCTGTTTTGCTGACATCCAAGAAACCAGTGAGTGTTACCGTTTCGCCGTCTTTATTTGTGTCATAAAGTTCAAAACTCACATTTCCTGATGCGTCAGTATGTATAGACGTGTTCTGTACAATGTGGCCTTTCTCAAAAGAAGCTGAGCCTGTAACACTTAAATCCAGCTTACGATTGGCGAGATTTACCCCTGAACCGGTTCCGGTAAGAGTCGCTTTGACTTTATTACTTTGCACACCATCAGCCATCGCATAGTCATTAATAACATGAATAAAATCAAAGTTAAGTGTATAAAATGCCGTAGCGTTGAGATGGTAGGGTTGTACACCAATTTGTCTACCATTATCTTGGAGGGAGACAGTTAACTGGCCATCACCCCCTATTTCTGAGCCTACTATTGAAACAGAGATTTCTCCTATACCATCTGTGGAACAAGACAATTTTTTTTGGCCTGTATCCTGACCATTAACGACAAAGCTACCTAATGAGCATTCAAGAATGAGATTTAATTCAGCCAACTCAACGAATCCTTCATGGACTAAAAGCTGAATATCAATAGCAGATCTTCCTTGATAGAGTTGATAAGATCGAAAAAATTTTACTGAAATATTCATATTATTATTCCACTCAAAGTGTAAGAGGGTCGACAAAAACAATAGTATTTCTAATTTGATCCATAGAAATACCACTAACATTAATAGTAAAACTCGATCGAACAGCTTTCATGGATGTCAACTCATAAACTAATATCTTGCTACTATCAGGATTAGATAATTCTGAAGTATTACTCGCACCATTAATTTTAATATCAGGGCTATCGAAACTCACTGTAATACCCGTAATGTTCTCTGAGAAGAGTTTAATAAGAAGTAAACATTGACAAGTACCATCTGCGACACCATAAGAACTATAGGTATAAGAGAGTTCTTGCCCTGAAGATGACATCCAGTTACCAAAATCCAAAGGAACTTTATGGGCAATAACTGGATCTTCATAGTTAAGAATTAACACACTATTTTTAGTAATATCATCACTATAGATATGCAGATAAGCTACACCATGTTCATCGATCTTATCCACCACTGCATCAGGAGTACCATCAATAAATTTAGCATTTGTTAGTCGAGCATTTATTGGACTGTTATTTGAACCAGTATATATTACTGCGGTTAAAAAAGGCTTTATATCGAGATTGTCACTCAGGGGGATACCAATGTTTTTGGTTGTTTGCACTTTAATGTTTACAGTATCCAAATCATTTATAATGGAAATCTGTGTAGGATTTTCGTTTGTTTTTTTATTAAGAACAGTGAATTTTGCAACAATATTTTTCACTTCTAAAAAATTAACTTGATTTGTTTTAATTGTATGATCCTTATAACTATCATTTATTGCGTCCGAATTTAAATCTATATTATCAGAATGTATAGTTATTAACTCTGTACCATCTTCGCTTAAAAATTTAGCTTCTATGATTATAGTATCACCAACCACAAGATCTTTAAATTTAGCACGAAGCCTAACACCTTCATTAATACTTATTTCGCGCAAGCTTAATATGGAATTTTTAGCATCAAGAAAAATTATTGCATTGTCGGCATTACTCATGTCATTATCTCCTATAATAGTGATACTTGATGTTGGCGAGTCAATATGATTACCATTTAAATCCGTTACCGTATATTTAGCTTCACATAATCCAGATATTTTCATTTCATTAACATGAAACAATAAGAGATAAAAATCATATTCTAATTCTTCATCTGATGTAACATGATAAGTAACACTTTTTACCTTAGCATTCACATTATCTTTTAAATAAATTCCCCCTTCTATTTTATCCAATAATTCTACACCTTCATATTTATTCACCTGCATAACTATATACTTAGTTTGCATTGCTATAATATCGGAAATATTAATTACGTCACTTAAATTTCCTTGAGGAAGTTTAGGTGGCAATAAATTATTTTTACTTTTGTTATTCATAAGAAAACCTTTTAAAAATCAATCTTTGAAATCATAAAAAAATATGATAATAGGTTTATATATCATAGTTCATTAAATATATTTAATTATTTTTCATTTTTTATTATTAGAAAATAGATATAAGAATACTGTGTAAGTCCATTATTACCATAAACAAATAGAATAGTATCTTCATTAAACTGTATATTATTACCATAATTTTTCATTATTATTTTTTTCAATGGAAAAATCAGTTCATCCAAAGTTGATGTGACAACAAAACCCACATACTGACCAGTGACTAAATCTGCGTTATGCAGAATTACAATTTCCATTTTATTGTTCTGACCTGGCATTTTATCACCTCATGTTTTAATTGATATTAGTTATAATTAATGATTAATATATTTTTCTGTTTCAGTGAAAATAAAACCATTAGATTAATTATTTTTTGATGTGAATATTTCAAACTTAATGAAGTAGTAATTCAGTGTTATTATCACTAAAAAATTAGTTTTTTAATGTTGTATTAGAATAAACAGATAGAAACCCAAAAACCAATGATAAAAAATTATCAATTGATAACTTTTTGTTATCAACTATTTTGTATAATAATAAAAGCAATACGGTTATCATTAAAGTAATCCATTGTAAATTCAATCCATTATCTCATTAAGTATAGAAATAAATTCAGCATATTCTGGTGGTTAATTGATAACTATTTTGAATGATACTAATTTCAATTTCTTTACTAAAGTTATAAACGGGAATAAATGTGTTATTTAAAAGATTAAAATTTAAGTGATTATATAAATTGACATGAAACTTTTGAGGTGCCTAGATATGTCATCACATACTAGAAAAATCATTATCTTTTTTATTTTATTCTATGCGTTATTTATTCCTTCTACAGTGATTAATGCTTTAGCGGAAGCTAATGTAAAAACTGATGATAAGCTGTATACTCATTTACAAAAAACTAATGATACCTCGAAGATTAGCTCCCAAAATACCATTATTGGCAATATCCAAACAGCCAGTCATATTTTATCTTCTTCCCCTTCAGAACTCGCGAAACAAGCAAAATCCTATGCTTTGGATAAATTTAATAGCACCCTATCCTCGGAAACTCAAAAATGGTTATCGCAGTTTGGTACTGCCAGAATTAATTTTGGGTTAGATAGGAAATGGACACGGAAAGATAACTCACTTGATATACTATTACCACTTTACGATAACAAAGCAGATTGGCTGTTCTTTTCCCAATTGGGTTATCGTAACAAAGATAACCGAAATACCATGAATCTGGGTTTAGGTGGTCGCTATTTTTACCAGAATTGGATGTATGGCTTAAATACTTTTTATGATCATGACTTTACCGGGAAAAACCAGCGTTTGGGGATGGGAGGAGAAATTTGGGGCGACTATATTAAACTTTCCGCTAATACCTATTATCGTTTAAGTGACTGGCAAAAATCACGAAACTTTCAAGATTATTATGAACGCCCCGCCAACGGTTATGATATTAATGGAGAGTTTTTCTTGCCTGCTTACCCTAATCTGGGAATGAAACTAACCTATGAGCAATATTTTGGTGATAAAGTAACTTTATTTAACCGTGACACCAAACAGAAAAATCCCAGCCAGGCTAAATTAGGTTTGACTTATACCCCGATCCCACTATTCACCATGGGTGTGGACTATAAACAAGGGGAAAGTGGTCATACTGAAACACAGTTTTTGGCAAACTTGAATTATAAATTTGGGGTTCCCTTTAGTGTTCAATTATCACCCGCTAATGTAGCCTCAATGCGGAAATTAGCGGGCAGCCGTTATGATCTGGTGGAAAGAAATAACCACATTATTTTAGATCACTTAAAAAGAGAACAAGAAGTATTGATCGCATTAGAGCCTATTATTGGGTATGGACATCAAGAGATACCAGTTAATGTCCCACTCCCCTCACATGTTGAGATTAAAAAAGTTCGCTGGCTTGTTACAGATAAAGCATTTCTACAGAACAATGGTAAACTTTCTTCTGAATCAGGTCAGAGTATTGTTATTACTCTCCCCAGCTATCAAGAAAACCATAAAAATGATTACATACTTGATATATTATTAGAATATATGACAGATGGTCAGATAAAGACAAAACTTACTCAGGTTCCTATGAAGGTTTTTCCTTTTATCATAGAGGGAAAAGTGAATATCATCTCACCTGAATCACCAGTAGCAACGGGTGAAAAAGAAAATGGATATACATTTAACGCTCCTATTATTACTTATGAAGGTTCACCATCTGGAAAATTTGTTAAGAATGCCAGAATCGATAAGGTTTCCTGGGCAACTGAGCCTGCTTTAAACACTGACTCTGGCTTAAAGTTTCTGTGGAATAATAAACCAGCCCAAACGAATGAAAAGGGTGAATTAACCGATGAAAAAGGGCAATTAACGCCTAATGTTTTAGTCAGTAAAAAACCACACGACAAAGTCGATGTTTATATACAGCTAGACGGTGCTCCACAGCAAAAAATAGGTTCAGTGACGTTTAGCAAAAAGCAACCTCACTACAAAATAAAAGACAATAAATTGAGTGCAACGCCTGACCCCAAAAAAGCACTGGTAGCGGATGGTACACAAAAATATACTTATACAGCAGACATTATCATTGATGGCGGCTTAGCGGCCGATAAAGTTGATAATGTGAGATGGAGTGCTGTCGGCAAAAATTTAGCGGGTGAGGAAATTAAGGACATTTCTGTCGAAGCTCCAACAGGTACGGTGAAGACGGATAACGGGAAATTAAAGGCAACATTAAGCAGTAAAACGCCATTAAAAGATGTTGTGGTGACACTTTCGATTGAAAACAAGGAATCGGCTTCAGCCGAAGCGGTTTCTTTTGTTGCTGATCCGAAAGAATATCGTGTTGATCACATTATGGTTGATAATCAAAGTCCGCTAATCGCAAATACTCAAAATACTTACACCTATACGGCCTATATCGTCGATCAAAGCGGAAATGCTTTGCCGGAAGGTCAGAAAATTTCCAATATTCACTGGGATAAAAACAATGATACCCAAGGACTTAATTTCACTTTTAAAAATGGGGTTGATAGCACGGGGCCTGGTGGAACACTCACGGCAAAACTAAGCAGTATAGCGGTTGTCGATAATGTTGTCGTTTCGCTTTCTGTTGAAAATCAGCACCCCCCCAGTTTAGCTACCCCTGTTGATTTTACCACGGATACAGCCAGTTACCATATTAAGGATGGCCTTACCGTTGACCCCAAAGGCCCCCTGACAGTTGGTGATGGAAAATTCTATACCTTTAAAGCCACTGTTATTGATCGCCAGAAGAGCAAAGTGATTAGTCAGCCTATCGATGGAGTGATATGGCAAGCAAAAGACGATAAAGGGCAGGATGTTAAGTTAACAACACAAAAAACAGAGACAAATGAAAAAGGGGAATTAATCGCCACACTGGATAGCTCAGTGCCATTAAATGGTGTGAAGGTTTCACTGGCTATTGAACACCAGGCTGCCGTTATCGCCGATCCGGTTTCGATTAAGTCTGAAAATATTAATGTGCTCTGTAAAGCTAATGGGGAACACCCTGTATTAGTCACTGAAACCTACACCTGTACAGCAACAGTCACCGATGTGGCTGGTCAAGGCGTAACAGGTAAAATAGTAAATTGGCAGGTTAAAGATCATGTTAACCTTGAATTGACGCCTTCTTCAGAGAAAACCAATGGTGATGGGATAGTAACGGCAACATTAACCAGTCCTACTGAGGCTTCAAATATTGTCGTTATAGCTTCTGTTATTGGCCAATCCAGTCAAGGAGAATCAAAGGAGAAAATTAATTTTAGTTGGCCGGAAATTACCATAGAGACGGCACCAAAAGATCATGATGTCACTATTGGCGGGCAGGAAAAATATTCTCTCACTGCAACTGCATGGCGTGAAAAAAATAAGACAGCCTATAAAGGGCAAGGTATTAGGTTCAGGTGGTCTAAACCTCAAAACCAGAATGGTACAGAGGCGATAGGTGCAACCTTATCGCCATCAACAGATAGCACCCAATCAGTGAACCCCAATGATGGCACGCTGAAAGCGAATGTCGTTAGCAGTAAGGCACAGCAAGTGAAAGCTTGTATTGATATCGACGGTAGAAAACCGGCTTTGCCGACATGTTCAGATATGATGAATTTTGTTGAACCTCCGCCGGAATTCGATATTTCCTGGGTTAAAGTGACGGACTTTGATAAAAACAATCCATTACAAGGTAATGGTACAGATGAATATCACTACAAAGCATTGATCGTAAAAAAAGGGACGACAGAGCCTATTCCTCATTATACGTTCAACAATGTGCAGTGGACACGCGACCATGGCGAAATCGACGAAGCTAAATTCCCTCAGCCTGAAGCTTATTCACCGACAAATGGGAATAAATATACAACAGATAATGATGGACATTTATATGCAAAATTAAAAAGTTCGGTCGGTATTGAAAAGGTCAAAGTAACATTAAAAATGACTGAACCAGATGGTACTGATGTAAAGAATGATGCAGATGAACAAGTGGCATTTAGTCCTGTTCCGAAACCTGCGGTACTATATGTTTATAATAAAAATAATACAGCAGTATTTAAATATTTCGATAATACAGGTGGAAAGGATCATCCACACACTATTTTTCCTTCGCTGCGAGGGGAATTAAGAGAGACAGAAAATTCTGGTTCTTTTTATGATGATAAGAAAATTACCGATATTGTTTATAGCTTACCGGAAGATAAAAATAAATCACCATATAAAGACTTAATGTTAACTTTTTCTGATACTCCTGGCCCTGGTCACGGCCCAATACAATTTAATGAAGTTGGAACTGCTGAAATAAACACACAAATAACGATGAAAAGCGGAGAGATTAAACTATACAAATATGAAATCACTATTAATAAAACAGCAAGCATTAATCAACAAGACAATAACTACGAAACCCTCAATCCAAATATTAGTTGTTTTAGTAGTAACTCAGAATCTCATCAAAATTTATATTTAGATAAGGAAGCATATGATCCTGCTAACCCCACGGATTATTATTCTCTACATAATGAATGGGGTGGGAATTTTAATTTATACGATTGGGGAATATTTGATAACATCCATAATCGGAACCCTGATAAGGCCACGATTATAGTAATAAATACCGGTCCTGATCGTCAGGATAACCCGTTTAGGGTTTATGATTCTAAAAACAATACCTTCGATAAACAGACGGAGGGTATTATTCTTTGTTACGATCATTTATAAAAGAGAAATAAAAACAAAAAATAAAAAATCACCGTGTGAATATAATAAACTATTGTGATAAAAAAAGGTTATCAGACGATAACTTTTTTTCATTAGTTTTTTATTTTTATACAGCTATGTTGAGCATCAAAGTTGAAATGGTTACAAGTTAGGTAATATTAAAATTAATTTCATTTAGTAAATTTATTTTTAAAAACCATTTTAGTAGTAAATTTTTTAAACAGAATTAAATCTATTAATCGTAATAATAATACGAGGTGATAAAATGACAGCTAATACTGATATGAAAATTTCACTTAAACAAACTGATAATTTATTTATAGGTCAGCAAATAAAATTTACAGTAACATTAACATCAGATAAAGTTATTGTTGGTAAATCTATAACAGTAAAAAAAGGCTACAGTGAAAATATAAAATTTGATCAAGATGTTAATAATCCTATTAAACTTGTTTTTGAGAATGGAAGTCACACTGCATCTGCCAATTTGAGTTTTACGGTGCTTAAGACAATAGGAAACAACCCAGTACATGATGGTGATAATATTACATTTGAAATAGATACTGATGCAACATCGAATGGAACTGCATTTAATAAAGTGCCTTTCTCAGGCAAAGCTAAGACAGTAAATAATAATAAAATGGAGATTTCAATTAACCAGAAAGCAGATTTAGTGATAGGCCAAAGCGTGAATTTTACAGTAACATTAAGTGCAGATCAACTTATTACAATGGACAAAACGGTTACCATAAAAAACGCAAATATAAAATTTGATCAAGATATTAATAATCCTATTAATCTTAGTTACATAGACGGTCATAAAAAAGCATTTGCCCAATTAAGTTTTACTGTGGAAGATCCAAGTGGTACGCCTATACAAGATGGTTCTCAAATTATATTTGAGATTCATACTGATGCAGCGACTAGTGAAGGTGACTTCAACTTTATAGGATTTATAGGCAAGGCGAATGAAATTGATGTTGGCTCGTTAGCTCTTTTTGTTGAGAAGCCTTATTTGCAAACACCGCTTATCAGTAATAGCAAACCATTAGAGAATAATTTCACGCCAGTATACACGACTTTGAAAAGTAAATCTGGGAAAAAATTAGTTGGTACGCCTATATTTATTACATCCGTAGCTGCACATAAAATGAACGAGTTTAATTTTAAGGATGCTGGCAATATTGATATTATTCCTGAAAAGATTGGACCTAATGATGGGATAATGCTCACTTCAGATGGTGATGGCTTAGTTAAGTTTTATCTACATCCTAAACTAGCATTGGTAGGTACAGTTGAGTTAAAGGCTATTATTCTGGATAACATTGAATCTTTGGCTAAGAAAATAATCTATATAGTTAATTATATTGAACCAGGTTATATGAATTCTATAGGAACACCTGATATTTTTGGTTATGATCCCAGTGGTATATATGCAAATTCAGGACTACCATACTTTATGACATCAGTAAGTAGTTACGATACAGTATCACCAGGTGATACAATTTTATTTTTTGTTAAAGATTTACAGGCCAATAACCTTAAGTTTACTGGTCATAAGCTGCTTATTTCGAATCCTAAAAAACAGTTAGATCAGTATAATATAAAAATTCCTTATTCAATATTTGAACAACAATCTAAACCATATGAATTTTCTTATTCTGTAGTTAAACCAACAGGGGATACCTTATATTCTGAAACACTACCAGTCACTTATTTAGGTGGTGTATTCTATGAACCTGAGCCAGAAGTTAAGAGAAGCTATGATATGTGCATAGTTCATCCCAGCATTGGTGTTGACCCCAATATTGCTATACCACCTGTTAACAGTATTGGTTATGATAACATTATGAAATATCCTGGGTACACCTATAATGGATTATTTATTGAGATTATACGCTCTCAAAGTAATGATTCTAAAGCGAAATTTAATCCAGTTCCATTAGATATAACAGATATTACTCTAAACATGTATATTAATTCAGATAATAAAAATTTCACTAAATCTTATACCAAACAGATTGATTTAAAAGAAATAGGTGGCCCAGGTAATAAAAACTCTATTTACTTTCATATTCCTTATGATGATATTATTGGTATTAATTGGAGGGGTAATATCAGTTTTGACTATCAATTTTTTAAAGATGAAATTATTCAGTATAGTGCTGTTTGGGACGGATATATTGGTACTACACCACCCCCTGGTTCTAATTAATTGAAATATAAAGCAAGCATAATGTAATTTTATAAAAAAATTAACAAAAATGGCCTTGTATTCTAGTGAATAACTGAACATAAGATAGTTCCTTATTCCTCATATATCGAGGAGTAAGGGAGTGTTTGGTAGTTTTATAAATTTAATTATATCCTTTAGTTTATATACATATTAGACATTGAATTAAATAGCTTTGGTAAGGAAGTTTCTTTCCGATAGCATAAATAATTATGGGGTCTGGCCAGCACAGAAAATAAATAAAAAACATAAAATATATGAGAGGAATAAATATATGTCTAGTGATATGACTTTTTCACTGCCAGAAAAGGGTAATTTAATCATAGGGCAGAGTTTTTTGTTTACAGTGAAATTATTATCTGATGAGATCATAGATAGCAGTTCAACAATTTCATTTTTTAATAATAAAAACATTTCTATACCAACTGAAGATATTACCTTAACTCTGGAGAGTGATAATAAAAAGGCTACGGCAACAGTGACTCTTACTGTAATTAATTCTATAGCAGAAAATGAAGAGATTTATTTTAGTGTAAAAACATCATTGAATGGTGTTCAGCAAAAAACATTGCAATATATCTCAAAAGAAATTTACCCTGAGTCATTGAAATTAATCGTGGATAATGAATTCTTATCAGTGCCAGCGTCATTTAATAGTTCTCAAATAGGTACTGTATCAACTAAAGTACATACAATTATCAAAGATAAAAATGGGAGTCCATTATCAGGAATTCCGATTTTTATAAAAAGTAGGATATTTGATCAGCTAGAAGAAGTATATATTTATGCTAATGATGGAAGAACTAAAATAAATATTCAAAAACTTTCTCTTTATTCTGGTTTTTCTATAAACTCAGATAATGAAGGGAAGGTGGAATTTTACATATCTCCTATTAAGCCATTACCATTAATTATTTATTTGTCTTCAATAATAAAAATACCAAGCGACTTTTCTGTTTCTGATAGCATTATTTTTATCATTATTGATGATGATGTGGGGTATGATCAACAACCACCTGAAGTGGTTACTGCTATTGACGGTAATTTAACATCGGAAGGAGAAAGAAAATTTTGGATAGATATAACGCCATGTAAAAATTATAAAGTTGATGATTTCTTATTGTTTAATGTTAATAGTGAATACAAGTATTACGCTAGAGCCATTGATATAAATGGAGACAATCAATGTTTAATTAAATTGCCATACTTTATTTTTCAGGAAAATAAACCATCACAACTTTCTTATCTTATAATAAGAGGGAATGGAGATACTTTAGCTAAATCCTATCCTGTAAGTGTTACTTATCGAGGAAGACCAAATAAACCGTGGAAAGACATTGATAGAATATATGAATCCTGTAAGGTTTATTCTAGCTTCGATGTGCTTATAGAACAAGATGGCGGTATAAATAATCAAAAAATATCTAACCATACAAATAACCCAGGTGATGCGGGTTTATTTGTCACAATAACAGGAACTAATGATAATAGTGATAATACTAAAGTAAAACTTGGTTCAGAAATTATTCTGACTTTATATATTAACTCTAAAAACAAAACAGTAACTTATCCTTTTAAAAATACAATGCCATATCAACCAGATAATGAATATGAAAAAACAGCAGTATTGAAATTTAATATACCTTATGACCTATTAAATAATAATTTGGCATTTCCTGAACATGATGGAGAAATCTTCTTTGATTATCAGGTTGGTGATGATAATGATAGAGATGTGACATATGGTGGTATTTGGTCCGGTCATATTGTTACATTTTAAAATATAATAATGTGGAAACGATATTTAAAAAAAGAATTCAATAAAATTAATTATTGAATTCTTTATTTGTATTAGTCGCGACTTGATCTGTCAGTCGAAGCCAGAGCACTCACATATAACTGACTATGGCATTTCCTGTTACTGAGATTTCAATTTTTTCAATGCCTTATGCTGCTCCCTACGCTGTTTAAAAAAAGAACTCAGCATAGTGGAGCACTCTTCCGCCAGCACACCGCCGGTAATTTCAATTTGGTGATTCATGCCTGGATGACGCAAGATATCAATCAATGATCCCGCTGCTCCCGTTTTCATATCGCTAGCACCATAAACTAACCGTTGTATCCGGCTGTGTACCATTGCACCTGCGCACATGATACAAGGCTCTAAAGTGACATACAGTGTTGTATTCAACAGACGATAATTCTGCAATTGTTCCCCGCCCCGCCGTAACGCAAGAATTTCTGCATGGGCGGTGGGATCGTGGTCAGTGATTGGATGGTTAAATCCCTCAGCAATCACCTTATTATCTGCTACCAATACAGCACCAACTGGAATTTCGCCCTTTGCTTGCGCTTGCATTGCTAAATCTATTGCCCGACGCATCCAATATTCATCACTAAAATTTTCTGTCACTGCCCATTCTCTTACTTATAAAAATTTCGCCTATTATACCCAGTCCTCTCAATCCGCTACTTCAACCTGAATCTCATCAAGAAAATCATCAAGGAACATTTTCATTCGCTCAGTCCTTTCACTCGCCATTTTTCTACCTGATACAGTCTGAAATCCTGATTCAATTTTAAACAACTTAGTAAAGAAATGATCGATAGTATAAGCCTTATCATTATATTCGCGCTGCTTTGCCAGTGGATCATAAAAGTCATACAATGAAGAACCCATACGGCCAGCGGTATAAAAACAACGCCCAACACCAACCATGCCAATGGAATCCAGCCGATCCGCATCTTGCACGATTTTTGCTTCCAACGTTTTGGGGGTTAGGCCTGCTGAAAAACTATGCGCTTCAATGGCATGGCAGGTGGCATTAATCTCCTTCTCGTTCCATGCCAAATCTTTCAGTATCAATGCTGCTTTTTCTGCTGCCATGCGCGAAGCAAGGTGTCGGTTTGGCGCATTTTTTTCAACACTCACACAATCATGCAATAGCACAGCGACAAACACTAATCGCAAGTTGCCAGATTCCGCCTCACAAATTTGTTTCGCATTTCTCCATACTCGGTGAAGATGAGCAATATCATGAGCACCATCATCACCTTCTATTGCCATGGGTAAAATCTGTAGAGCCAAATCTTCAAACGGTGAAAAAGATGATATAGCCAAAATTTCTCCTGTTTCTCCAAACTTGTAATCCATTTGGTTCTCTTGCCAATCGTCTTGAAGTTTTACGAAAAGCACCTGACAAAGAAGTTAGAACGGTATTAATATCCACTACTGGATTGCTGTTGCCATAAATGCGCTCCCACCAACGCTTTCCAGGGAGAAAAATCTGCCAACCATTTTTCTGCCTGTTCCGCACTCACTTTGTTTTCCTGGCTGAGCAAATATTGGAGATTACGCCTGACGGCAACATCGCCATGCAGTGAACCATCCAGGTAACTGAATCCTCGTAGCAAGGCATAATTAACGGTCCACATACCAATGCCCTTGATAGCAAGCAAGCTATCCGTCAGCCGTTTCACTCCATTTTCTCCTTCTGGAATATTTAGTTGCAATAGTCCAGAATCAATAAGTTGACAAACATTCAATAAGGCATTGGCTTTACCCACAGAAAAACCACACTGACGGAGATCATGCTGCGAATATTGCATCACCTGCTTATAATTCGGGAAACACAGTAACCCAGAAGAGTGCTGAAGCCCCACCGCCTGAATAAAACGCCGTCTAATGGAAATTGCTGCACTTAAACTAATTTGTTGCCCGATAATCGCCCAACTAAGCGCTTCAAAAGGTGTCGCGGACTGATAAATGCGTAAGCCGGTTTGTCTGTTAACCAATTCTCCAATAACAGGATGATCTTGATAGATAGATTCAAATACATCAACAGGTTGTTTCAAACCAAGCATATGGGAAGCTAGCGTCGATAACGCTTTATGTTGTGAAGAACAATCTTTATTACCATCAATATCAAGCTGTATTTTTGCCCTACTCTTTTCCATTGTGATTGTCAAAAGGGCCGGATTTTCATACCAAATAATCCCTTTTTTAATTTGATTATGTTGTACGATTTCAGAAACGCCCATTTCATCCCTCTGATGAAAAGCCAAAAAATCTCTCGTGTGATAATTATTAGGTAATATGATTTCCGTTAAGCAGCTTGATTTCATTGGGATAGCTCCAAAAGACACGCAGAATTAATCTCACTATCTAACAGACTTTAAGTTTAGATACAATAGCAACTCAACCAACACAATTTATAAAGTAACATTATCAATTTTATATTTAATTAATTCCTCATTTAATTTTCTTATTTGATATTTTGACGGGCTTAACATTAATAGATAAATACCAATCGCCATAAGTAAAATCATACTTAACATGACTAAAAAGAAATCTAAAGCACTCCCGATAGTATTACTCAAGGCATCAACTTTGAATAAAAAAACAACCAACACAACAAATGCTAAAGTGAAAAAATAAGTTGAAAATATCTTTTCAAAACAATAAGCAAAATAATAGTAAGAACTGACATTGATTTGAATCACGCCAGAATTTAAAATAAGGTATGTTTTCAACTTCTTAAGAAGATCTATATATTCAGGACTCAATCCATCTTGTTTCAGCTTGATAAATATATTCCTAAATTTATCAGATTTTATCTTTGTAACATCAAACATTATCTCAGATGCAATTTCATATTTAATATAGTCTTTACTCAAATCATCTAAATAAATATTGTACTCATTGAGATATTTAATATATTTTTTTGCCTTTCTCTCTCTAAACACACACACATCGGCATAAAGCTTCTTTAATACGGACAGAATAATACCAACAAAAGTCCCGATAGATCCCAAGACTTTCACGATATCATTACCATGTTTTACGATGTATTCAAGCATGTTTTCACTCTAAAGAATTTAAAACATACTTAAGTATATACTATGATAAATGTACTGGACTGCTTTCTGATGTGTTAACATATGCCTCAGATAGTTTTTCTTTGCATAATACATTTAGTTGTAATCATTTCTTTGTAAGATACATTTTCTATAAAAAATATTGTATGAAATAACAAGGGGTGATCGAGAGCAACAAATCAGGAGGAAAATTAAGCCTTTAATTAAAAGACTTAATTTATGTAAGAGGTTGAAATGGCACTACTAATTACCAAACGCTGCATTAATTGTGATATGTGTGAACCCGAATGCCCTAATCAGGCCATCACAATGGGTGCAGAGATCTACGAAATTGAGCCTGAACGCTGTACCGAGTGTATCGGGCACTACGAAAAGCCAACTTGCCAATCTGTCTGCCCAATTACGAACACCATTATCCTTGACCCTAACCATCAGGAAACTGAAGAGCAGTTATGGGATAAGTTTGTGCTTTTACATCATGCTGATAAGATCTGAATTTAATTTTCCAATATCACCGTCGCACAGGCATAACGCCGTTCATCTGCTAGTGTGACATGCATGGATTTTACCCTCAGTTTGTTAGCCAGCACTTCGGCCTCTCCATGAAGTTTTAACGTTGGTTTTCCCAGTGGATCATTAATCACTTCAAATTGATTAAAGGCCAGTCCATTACGGATACCTGTTCCAAAAGCTTTAGCTGCCGCTTCCTTGACAGCAAACCGTTTTGCCAGGAAGCGGACAGGCTGGTTATGTTGTTGATATTGCCGCCATTCCCCATCACTCAGAACACGCCTTGCCAGACGTTCACCTGAACGTCCGACAATTTCTTCAATGCGGGATATTTCAACAATATCTGTGCCTAATCCAAGAATGGCCATTAACGGCGTGCTTCCCGCAATAAAGTTTTCATATCCGCAACAGCCGCAGGTAAGCCACTGAATACAGCACGGCCAATAATGGCATGCCCTATATTCAATTCATAAATTTCAGGTAAGGCTGCAATACGCTGCACATTGTGATAGGTCAAGCCGTGACCTGCATTGACTTTAAGCCCTTTAGCGGCTGCGTAAGTTGCGGCCTCTTTGATACGCTGAAATTCTTTTTCCTGCTGTATCTCATTCCCTGCATCTGCATACGCACCCGTGTGAATTTCAATAAATGGCGCTCCAACTTCGACAGCAGCATCAATTTGTTGATGATCCGCATCAATGAACAAAGACACTAAAATCCCCGCTTCTGATAAAGCCTTAACAGCCACAGCAATGTGCTCTTTTTGCCCAAACACATCCAATCCACCTTCGGTTGTGACCTCCTGACGCTTTTCAGGTACTAAACAACAGAAAGCAGGTTTGATTTGGCAAGCAATCCTCACCATCTCATCTGTGACCGCCATTTCAAGGTTCATACGGGTTTGGATTGTATTTTTTAATAATTGGACATCTCTGTCAGTAATATGGCGTCGATCTTCACGGAGGTGAACCGTTATACCCTCTGCACCCGCTTGCTCTGCAACAAATGCTGCCTGAACGGGATCAGGATATTGTGTCCCGCGGGCATTACGTAAGGTTGCAATGTGATCAATGTTGATACCTAACAATACCTCAGCCATTTTTAGCTCCTGCAATAACATAAGATTCAGTAAAGTCTACACTCTTCATTATGAAAAAGTGGCTTACTTTAGTTTTCATTTTTCTTGTCGGGATTATCAGTTTTTTTACGTACGAATTGACGAAATAGCTCACGGCTTTTTAACGGTTTCCCCCCCAGATAAGGTTTCAAGGCAATGCGAGTAAAACGCTTTGCCGCTTTCAAGGTCACCTGATCGGGAAATTCGCTATTTGCCAACGCCTTGAGTTCATAACCTGTAAAACTGTAATGATCCACAACCAAACTGGCGATAAACCCTTTTTCTTCACGATAATGGTAAGTCATGGTATCCGATACAGGTTCACCACTTCCTGCACAGTGAAGATAATCTACTCCGTATCCCATATTGGTTAGTAGCGCTAATTCAAAACGACGCAATGCACATTCTGGTGTGTGTTCACTCGCTGCAATCGCTTGCAAACATTGGAGGTAATCAAAAAAAAGCGAGGGATATGCCGTTCCTTGCTCAAGGAGTTTGGACAAGAGTTCATTCACATACAAGCCGCTGTAGAGCACACTTCCCGTTAAGGGGAGAGCCAATGAGATAGGCTCTGCGTCTCTTAATGTCTTGATTTCACCCCGCCCACTCCAACGAATAAGCAGCGGGGTGAAAGGTTGCAAGCAACCTTTTAGATTGGAGCGACGGCTGCGTGCCCCTTTCGCTAAAACACGTACCCGCCCTTCATTTTCAGTAAAAAAATCCAGCAATAAACTGGTTTCACTGTAAGGGCGCCCGTGAAGCACAAAGGCTCTCTGCCAGCCGTCCACAAATCAGCCTTATAAGTCGTCGACGTAACCGAGGCTACGCAGCGCCCGTTCGTCATCAGCCCAACCGGATTTCACTTTTACCCACAATTCCAAGTGAACTTTCATGTCAAACAGCTTTTCCATATCTTGACGGGCTTCTATACCAATCTTCTTGATTTTACTGCCTTTATTACCAATCACCATTTTCTTCTGGCCATCACGCTCTACCAGAATCAAACCGTGGATTGTATAGCCTCCACGCTCATTGGTAACAAATTGCTCAATTTCCACTGTCACGGAATAGGGGAGTTCATCACCCAAAAAACGCATCAGTTTTTCACGGATGATTTCTGACGCCATAAAACGCTGTGAGCGATCAGTAATGTAATCTTCAGGGAAGTGATGATCCGCCTGTGGTATATGATCACGCACTATGTTGGCAATAGTATCAACATTCATGCCTTTTTCAGCACTAATCGGCACAACATCGATAAAATTCATCTGTTGGCTAAGAAAACCGATATGTGGCAGAAGAATGGTTTTATCCGTCACATTGTCCACTTTATTGATAGCCAGTAAGACAGGACAACGCAAATGACGTAACTTATTTACCACCATTTCATCATCGGGTGTCCAGTGCGTACCTTCCACAACAAAAATAACCAGTTCGACATCACCAATGGAGCTGCTCGCCGCACGGTTCATCAGGCGGTTGATCGCCCGCTTTTCTTCAATATGAAGGCCCGGTGTATCAACATAGATGGTTTGGTAAGCCCCTTCCGTATGAATCCCCATGATGCGATGCCGCGTCGTTTGAGGTTTACGGGAAGTGATGGATACTTTTTGGCCCAATAACTGATTCAATAATGTTGACTTACCAACATTGGGCCGACCGACTATTGCAACGAATCCGCAATAGTTTTTTTCTTCGCTCATTCAAGCTCCAGTTGTTTTAATGCTTGTTCCGCAGCCGCCTGCTCTGCCTTGCGGCGACTGGAACCGACTCCTCTGACAGGTTGTTCAAATCCACTGACCTGACAGTGAATTGTAAATTCCTGATCGTGGGCTTCCCCACGAACTTGAACAACCAGATATGTAGGCAACGGCAGATGACGCCCTTGCAAATATTCTTGTAAACGTGTTTTAGGATCTTTTTGCTTATCGCCCGGGCTAATTTCATTCAAACGGGTTTCATACCAATTCAGGATAATCTTTTCGACCGTCTGAATATCGCTATCAAGAAAAATAGCGCCGATTAAGGCTTCAATGCTATCCGCTAAAATGGATTCGCGACGATGTCCTCCACTCTTTAACTCACCCGGCCCCAAACGCAGACATTCACCTAAATCGAATTCCCTGGCTAGCTCCGCCAGAGTATTACCACGAACCAATGTTGCCCGCATGCGGCTCATGTCCCCTTCATCAACACGGGGAAAACGATGGTAAAGGGCATTAGCAATGACAAAACTCAGAATTGAGTCACCTAGAAATTCCAAACGTTCATTATGCTTACTGCTGGCACTGCGGTGAGTCAATGCTTGAAGCAACAAATCGTGCTGTTTAAAGCTATATCCTAGCTTATGTTGTAACCGGTTCGTTATTATGGGATTCATGTGCTACCAATTCAGTTAGAATTCATCAAATAAAAAGCACACGCAACAGACCTGTGAGGCAATACCAACCAGCAATTTACCTTGGGAACATTTTTTGCGGTATGCCTTACAAAACTGTTGCGTTTGCACTAGCTCCCAACGTATTCATTCTCTTCAGGAGCCAGTCATCTCGTTTGAAAGAATATTCTACACTGGGAGATAAATTAATGCTGCGCTAATATATAAATATTAGTGAATTCCACCAATTCGACTGAAACGCACGCCAGTAGGCCATTCACCTTCCTGTTTTTCAAAGCTCATCCAAATGGCGGTTGCACGACCTACCAGATTTTTCTCCGGTACAAATCCCCATGAACGACTATCATCACTATTGTCACGGTTATCACCCATGGCAAAATATTGCCCCTTAGGAACAACCCAAGTCCCCATAGGCAAGCCTTCTTGAGAGAAACCCGGGAAACGCTGTATGACAGGAATAGTCAAAATATGGTGTGACACATTACCTAACGTTTCAACTCTTTCGTCCTGGCGAAAAGCGTATGGCCCTACTGGTTCATCAACAGGAACTTGATAAACACCACTTATACGAACGCCTTCTGGTGTCACCTCTTCTTTTATTGTCCATTCACTTGGGAACACATTCCGATAAGTAACAGGTAAATTACCCTTACATTCCGTATTCCAACCACAGCCAGGGTAAACCTGAAGCTCTTTATTGACGTAATCGTAAACGATCTTATCTCCAGGCAAGCCAATAATTCGTTTTACAAAATCTATGCTTGGGTTCTTCGGATATTTGAAAACTGCAATATCTCCACGCTTAGGCTCGCCTGTTTTAATTAAGGTTGTTTGCGTAATTGGATCTTTTAAACCATAAGCAAATTTTTCAACCAGAATGAAATCCCCGATCAACAATGTCGGCATCATTGAACCAGAAGGGATCTGAAAAGGTTCATAAACGAAAGAGCGCAGAACCAACACAATGGCTAACACTGGAAAGACAGATGCAAGTGTTTCAACCCATGAAGGTTTGTTAAGTCCTTTAGCCAAAGCTTCCTGAGCTTCTGCTCCTGTCGCCTGTTCCTGAATATGAGCAAGTTTTTTCTTACGTTCAGGTGCGAACTTAAATCGCTCTATGCACCAGAGAATACCGGTGATTAACGTTGCTAACGTTAATATCAAGGCAAAAGTGTTAGCCATTTGAACTCCTTACGACCTTGTGTTAATTATCTTTGCCAACATGCAGAATTGCTAAGAAGGCTTCCTGCGGCAGTTCAACATTACCGACCTGCTTCATGCGTTTTTTACCTTCTTTCTGTTTCTGCAATAGCTTTTTCTTACGGCTGACGTCACCACCATAACATTTCGCCAATACGTTTTTACGTAATTGCTTAACGGTAGAACGCGCAATAATGTGAGTTCCTATGGCAGCCTGAATGGCAATGTCAAATTGCTGGCGTGGGATCAGCTCTTTCATTTTTTCCACCAGCTCACGTCCACGGTACTGGGAATTGTCACGGTGAGTAATCAACGCCAGGGCATCAACACGCTCACCGTTAATCAAGACATCCACACGAACCATGTCTGAGTCCTGGAAGCGGATAAAATTGTAATCCAGCGAGGCGTAACCACGGGATGTTGATTTCAAGCGATCAAAGAAATCCAGAACCACTTCAGCCATTGGAATTTCATAAGTCAGCGCAACCTGATTACCGTGATAAACCATATTTGTCTGCACACCGCGTTTTTCCACGCAAAGTGTAATAACGTTACCAAGGTACTCTTTCGGCAACAACATGTGACATTCTGCAATCGGTTCACGCAGTTCCTCAATATTGTTTAATGGCGGCAACTTGGATGGACTATCAACATAGATAATATCACCACTGGTTGTCTCAACTTCATAAACAACTGTTGGAGCCGTTGTGATCAAATCGAGATCATATTCACGTTCCAGGCGTTCCTGAATGATTTCCATATGCAGCAAGCCGAGGAAGCCACAGCGGAAACCGAAGCCCAACGCAGTCGAACTTTCTGGTTCGTAGAATAATGACGCATCATTTAAGCTCAGTTTGCCCAACGCATCACGGAATGCTTCATAGTCATCAGAACTTACCGGGAACAGACCAGCATAAACTTGCGGTTTGACCTTTTTAAAACCAGGCAGGGCTTTTTCCGCAGGCTGACGGGCCGTTGTCAGTGTATCCCCAACTGGTGCCCCCAGAATATCTTTGATGGCACAGACCAACCAGCCTACTTCACCACAATTCAATACATCACGATCAATACGTTTCGGTGTGAAAATCCCCAATCGGTCAGCGTTGTATACCTGTCCGGTGCTCATTACCTTAATTTTGTCACCTTTACGCAACGTACCGTTTTTAATACGGACAAGTGAAACAACACCAAGGTAATTATCAAACCATGAGTCAATAATCAGGGCCTGTAATGGAGCATCAGGATCGCCTTCTGGTGACGGTATCTCTTTCACCAGACGTTCAATGACATCCTGTACGCCCACCCCCGTTTTTGCAGAACAACGAACAGCATTTGTTGCATCAATACCCACAATGTCTTCGATTTCTTCAGCGACACGCTCTGGTTCAGCCGCAGGGAGGTCAATTTTGTTCAGAACCGGAACAACTTCCAGATCCATTTCAATGGCGGTATAACAGTTGGCCAATGTCTGGGCTTCAACCCCCTGACCTGCATCAACAACCAACAATGCACCTTCACAAGCAGCCAGTGAGCGGGAAACTTCGTAAGAGAAGTCAACATGCCCTGGCGTATCGATAAAGTTTAATTGGTAGACTTGCCCGTCATTCGCCTTGTAATCAAGGGTTACACTTTGTGCTTTGATCGTGATCCCACGTTCACGTTCAAGATCCATTGAATCCAGTACTTGTGCTGCCATTTCGCGATCAGACAAACCACCACAGATTTGAATAATCCGGTCAGAGAGCGTGGACTTACCGTGGTCAATGTGGGCGATAATGGAGAAATTTCTTATTTGCTTCATTATTAAATCTTTTTTGCCTTAATATTTCTGAATCATTCGCCTATGGACACATTGATGGACATAAAGCGACAGTTTATTGGTTCGGCCACTGGCCTGAGGAGCTGTATTCTACATGCCAAGCCCGTGAAAACCAAACCCGTGAAAATTTCGCCATGCCTGTCGTTTTCAATATGACTCAGTCGTTTTCAGTAATGATAAATTAAAGTTGAAACTCGTAGGGTAAAACAGATTATTCTTGCTGTAGAACCTTAATCGAATCAGGAGGTAAACCAATTTGTAACACAACAGGCTGGTACGCTTGCAAATTATCCCAATACGCAGCAATCTGACGAGCAATGAAGAAACCAGCAATCCCACCACCAATCCCTCCTAAACAGATCCATAATTGACCAGTCGTCCAAAATTGGAAAATCACTGCCCCCAAAAACAAACCCAACAATGGTGTCAAATAAACTAGCATAGCTGAGCGTAGCAGGCTGCTTTCAGGAATGCCTACTTCAACCTTTTGACCCGGTTGGAGTGGTTGAGAAATTTCCAGTTCCAACTGATGGATGCTTTCTGGCCCTATCTTTTCCAGTAAATAAGAACCACAGGCTGTTTTGGTTTGGCAGCTACCACAGCCTGAAGATGAGCCATAACGTAATAATGCCCGGCCTTTGTGCCAACGGACAACAGTTGCCCACTCTTTAACCATCAGTTTTCTCCCGTAAATGTCACACTTGCTGCAATTTGTTCGGCTGTTGCGAAAGGCAGCTCACCAATGACTGTTATGCTGTTTTTGCCTTTGACCAAAGTATAAACCGTTCTTCTGCCTTGTCGAAATGGTTGTTCATCAACAACCTTTTTATCTGAGTTCACAACATTTACAGAAAAATTAAACAATCCATCGTTATACATGATGGATTCTAACCATTCGGTCTCTGATAGCTTCCGGCTGTTACGTGAAATTTCTTTGAAGCCGTCAGGCATTTTTCCAACCAGCCAATTGAATTTCAATTTATCAGCAGGAGGAATGAGTAACATAGGCGGTAATTTCAAATCAGTAATCATATTCAATTCCATTTTAATATAGTCATTCACAGTTGATGACACGACACGGAATTGCTCAATGACTGTTTTATTATCTTTATCTAATAGGTCAATCAGCAGAGGGATATGACTTTTCTCATCAATCAGAAGGTTATAGTTATAGCGGGATTTATCTTTCGATATGATGCGTACAAAACTCACAGGATGATCGCCAACATTCGTGCTGCCTGCATCAATAAGACGATAAAATTTTTGCAATTGGGCAAAATCAGCAAAGATGATCGGTGGAAGATAATCGATAATATGAGAACCACGGATACTAAATGAGTCTAATCCAGGTTCGTAATAGCTGATTTGGTCACCGCGCTGGATAATTTCTCTACGTGAGCCATCCATTTGGATGATTTGAGCAATAACCTGCCCATCAATAATGGCATGACGGTAACGCAAGGGGATGAGAAATTGCTGCTCTAAAATGATGAAGCCAAGCTCATAATCCAGCGTTTGCACTGCCTTACTCATATCCACTAACAAAGCCTCAGCGTTGCTTTGTTGCGCTGAGGCCTTTAGAGGATTTATCAGGCTACTCGCCAATAAAAAAACGACACCCCAAATACGTTTCATCACTGTTGTTGTGACTGTTGGGGCGCTTGCTCTTCAGGAACCTGATTAGCCTGAGTGACACCATAATTTTTTTCAAAGTGAATGCGCCGGGCGAGTTCATATTGCTGCAACATCGCATCAATTCGTTTATTGCTTTCTCGCACTTGCATACTCAAATCACCACCGAAAGTTTCTTCTTCAGCAGGGGTTGCTAAGCCAACTGTTGAGGCTGTTCCCATCACAGGCAATGTGTTAAAAGCTGGCGCCTCAAATTGGTTATCTGTTTCAACACTGCTATTACTATTATACTGCTGGACACCGATAATCACGGTCAGCGATACACAGGCCGCAACACCAATTTGTGCAATTTGACTCTTCCAGACGCGAATTTTATGCCAGAATGGCATGTTAGCCCATATTTCAGGTTTTGGCTGAGATTCCAGAACAACCGCTGAATTAATATGAATGGGTTCTTTTTCAAGCGCCAACGCGACTTGACTTGCAATATCCAAATGCAATACATCCCCCACATCGCCACGCAGCACATCACGCACCAGGTGATAGCGTTCCCACTGTTTCTGCATGACCGCATCTTCAGAGACCAAATGAACTACTTCACTATCAAGAGCTTCTCCATCCATTAATGCGGAAAGTTTTTCTCTTTGCATGCCAAAGTACCCTTCAATATTGTTTTGTCCCACTGTTTTCCACTATTTATTGTTGGATAAGTGGTTGAACTTTATTATCAATTGCTTCCCTTGCCCGAAAAATTCGTGAGCGCACGGTGCCTACAGGACATTCCATGATGTCGGCTATCTCTTCATAGCTCAATCCATCCAACTCCCTCAACGTGATCGCTATCCTCAAATCTTCTGGAAGCGATTCAATAGTGCGGAAAACCACTTCCTTTAATTCTTCAGACAACATTAAGTTCTCAGGGTTCGAAATTTCTTTTAATGAACTTGACGTATCATAATTTTCTGCATCGTTGGCATCCAGATCATTGGATGGTGGACGGCGCCCCTGAGCAACCAAATAATTTTTCGCAGTATTAACGGCAATACGGTACAGCCATGTATAAAATGCACTATCACCCCGGAAAGAAGAAAGTGCCCGATAAGTCTTAATGAAAACCTCCTGAGCAACATCGGGAACGTCGCTTTGAGGTACGTAACGAGCAATCAGGCTCGCTACTTTATGCTGGTATCTCATCACCAGCAAATTAAATGCCTTTTGGTCGCCCTTCTGGACGCGTTCAATCAGCATTTGATCCGTTAACTGCTCGCTCATCCGAGGTTCACTCTCCTGAGGTAAAACTCCACATTTATACTTAAATTAAACCAATATGATGTTCTGATTTCCCGAACAAGCATGACTTTGAGTATCAGTTCACTGTGAAGTTCAACTTTAGTTGTAATTTTGATTACAACCACCTGTTATTTTCGTATTGCACTTTTCTAAATCATAGCCGCTATTTCACAGGACACGCGATTTTAAACTGAGAAAAAGAAAACCTTTGTTTTATTATACCGAAAAATCCAATTTGCCATCTCAATAGTGCTAACATCATCAATAATAAAGATAAAAATCTGTTATTAACTGACGAAAGTCGTCTGAATATGTGTCATCAGAGGAACGAATCGTTAATTCACTCACCTGGATGTCCTGTTCTTGCCGTGACAATCCCAGTAATAGACGATGCAACGGCTTATCTTGCCTGTCACGAATATTGACGCGGAAATGGGTAAACCATCCCAAATCTGACGCCATTTTTTCAAATTGTTCACCAATTTCATAAGGGAGTACCAGGCAAAATAACCCTGTCGGCGTAATCAATGCCCCTACACACGCCAATAACCCCTGATGCGTCAATGACTCCGTATAGCGAGCCTGATTGCGAGCTTCATTTCGACATGCAATAGCCGGCTCAAAGTAAGGAGGATTACTAACAATCAAATCGTATTGAAAGTTAATTTTCCGCAATTCATTTTGTTGCACATGTTGTCGCACGAAATCATGAATATCCTGCTGATATACCCTAATACGGGAAGGCCACGGTGATTGCTGTACATTATCCACTGCCTGCATTGCAGCAAAGCCATCCAGCTCCACCGCATCAATAACGGTATCTTCGTTTGTACGTTGGGCTATCATCAACGCAATCAAACCACTGCCACATCCAATATCCAGACATCTTTTCCTGTTATATACTGGCGCCCAGGTTCCCAACAACACACCATCCGTTCCGACTTTCATCGCACATTTATCATGTCCAACAAAAAACTGTTTAAATGTAAAACCACCGCGGCGAAAAACGGGTTTCTGTATCGATGCCATGACCTATATCTGCTGAAATTAGAATTTGTCATAGCATAAATCTTATGGCCGACGGATAAAAGCAACCTACTTATTAGATGCTTTTATAGGATGAAGAATGCGCCTAACCTGTTTATAATCGGCGCCCCAAACAGAGGTATATGATGACTGCGACAAATTTTTCCGAATTCGAACTTGATGAATCCCTGCTTGAAGCACTGAACGACAAAGGCTACGAACGCCCGACCGCCATTCAGGCAACAGCCATTCCTGCGGCTATGGACGGCCGTGATGTATTAGGCTCAGCGCCAACAGGTACCGGTAAGACCGCTGCTTACCTACTGCCAGTACTGCAACATTTACTGGATTTTCCTCGCAAAAAATCGGGGCCTCCACGTATCCTGATTTTGACGCCAACCCGTGAACTGGCAATGCAGGTTGCAGAACAGGCAAAAGAACTGGCGGCCCATACACATTTGGACATCGCCACAATCACTGGTGGTGTTGCCTATATGAATCACGCGGAAGTATTCAGTGAGAATCAGGATATTGTTGTCGCAACGACAGGGCGTCTGTTGCAATACATCAAAGAAGAAAATTTCGACTGCCGTGCAGTGGAAACGCTGATCCTTGATGAAGCTGATCGCATGTTGGATATGGGATTCGCCAACGATGTCGAAACGATTGCAGGTGAAACCCGCTGGCGTAAACAAACGTTGTTATTCTCCGCAACCCTGGAAGGGGAATCCATCCGTGATTTTGCCGAGCGCCTGTTAACTGATCCTGTTGAGATCGATGCCGAACCTTCTCGCCGTGAGCGCAAGAAAATTCAGCAATTTTACTATCGGGCTGATTCGTTAGAACATAAAACAGCTGTGCTGTGTCACCTTCTCCAGCAACCTGAAGTGACGAAATCTATTGTTTTCGTGCGCAAACGAGAGCGTGTCCGCGAACTTGTCGATTGGCTGAACCAGGCGGGCATTCAAGCGGGTTTCCTTGAAGGTGAAATGGTGCAAGCCAAGCGTACCGATGCCGTAAAACGCTTGAATGATGGTAAAGTCAAAGTCCTGGTCGCAACCGACGTTGCTTCCCGTGGATTGGATATCGAGGATGTCAGCCACGTTTTTAACTTCGATTTGCCTCGTACCGCGGATGTTTACTTGCATCGTATTGGTCGTACTGCTCGCGCAGGTCGTAAAGGAACAGCCATTGCTCTGGTTGAAGCACACGATCACCCACTTTTGGGCAAAATCAGCCGTTACCTCAGCGAACCTTTGAAAATACGAGTAGTTGATGAGCTTCGCCCACAAACCAAAGCGCCAAGCGATAAAAAGGGCTATAAACCATCCAAAAAAGTGTTAGCAAAACGCAAAGAGAAGAAGAAAACAGACGAAACGAAGAAAAACCGTGTGAAAGTTCGTCATCGCGACAAAAAAAATATCGGTAAACGTCGTGCTGTTTCTAGTAATCCTAGACCAGAATTAACTGAATCTAGCAACGATTAACTAATAACCAATTGTAGAATATGGGCGAAGCCATACAATGAATTCGCCCATGTTTCAGCAGACTGAGCGCTAAATATTACACAGCATAATGCTGCTCACTTTGCTGCGATGTCATATCTGTATCTGTAACATCCGTGGACGCCAACATGGTATTGCTATTATTCAACCAAGGCTTTTGCTCCGCCATCAATTCGAGGACAGCTTCCAAAAAATGCGCCTTAAAAGTATGGAAGCCATATCGATTAGGCAACACAACATCCCATATGCTCTCCAATTCATATTCATATTTAAGCTCTATTCCGTGCCCCATCGGTTGACGAATTGGCAATGTTTTTTGTAAGTTCCCCAGCCAATCATGCTGGACGGTATAATGGCGAATCAAGCCACTGTCAGCCAATTCACGAGCGACTTCGGGTGATACCCCCATATGTTTCAATGTAGCGTCAGAAACACTAACAGAATTATAAATAACTGCTGGTTTTCCAGTTGCCAATGCAGCCACGGTTGCTAATCCTCCTCCCAATGAATGCCCGGTGAAAATGACATTTTCACCAAATACTTCTAACGCCTTATGTGCCAATTCCACGGCTTGATTATATTGCTTTTCATTGTAACCAAGCCCTTGACGAATACTTACCATAAAATCCTTTAATTCATTCGATCCTGTGAAAGAGACAATATATAAGCCTTTATTATGGTATACACCGGCCTGAAATCCTGTTGAATAATCATTCAGAGTGTCAGGATCAATGCCCAATTTTGATAAGTCCTCATCAGACAGGCGCACATAATCACCAATTCCTAAACTACTTTGTCGATAAACATCACGGGTAACCAGCGTCAAGGTATAATCAACCAGTTTAGATTGTTTTCCCGCAATATCATTGGCTTTCAATTCAGGGGCTGCCATCGCACTGGCATTTAAGTTATTAACCAATGATTGATAGAGCGCATTAGCCTGCTTGGTATTTTCTGAAAGTGAAATGCTCGGGGAAGAAATGTGATCAACTTTGTCAGGTGGTGACTGAGCTGAAGAATTAGATTGAGGTTGTAGCGCATTTTCTTGTGATGAATAGATCCCTAGGCCACTGAAAAAATCGGTATTAACTGATAAAATCATAAAATTCCCCTACAGATTATTTAAATTTGGTGGTTTAAAAGCCCAAACTCTCTATCGGCAGAATTTTTAACAATATTAAAACAAATTTAATCTTTAATTAACAAAATAAATTCACATAATAAAAACATGGAAATAAAAAAGGGAGTATCACTTCTCCCTTTAGAGGTTTTGCTTGATACAAGAATTACAAGCTTTCTGTAAAAGTACGCGCAATAACATCACGTTGCTGTTCTGGAGTCAGTGAGTTAAAACGTACAGCATAACCAGATACACGAATAGTGAGTTGAGGATACTTTTCGGGGTGTTTTACTGCATCTTCCAACGTTTCGCGGCGCAGTACATTAATATTCAGATGTTGCCCGCCTTCTACACGTACAGCCGGCTTAACCTCCAGCGGGATCTCGCGATATTCAAATTGCCCCAACTCCTCTTTGGCAACAATCTGGCCTTCATCGTAATCTGTTTTGGCACAGATGCAACGCGCTTCATTTTTTTCATCATCCAACAGCCAAAAAGAATTCATCAATGCAGCGTTATCAGATTGGGTAATTTGAATCCCAGTAATCATTTATACCTCCAACATCATCAACTTAGTTATTCAGTCAAACCATAATTTAATCAACCATCGTTCCTGATTTCCTGTATACCAGTACAAATGAGAAGATTCTTTGATTGTAATCAACTAATTTCATAAGGTTATTGATAATAAATTCATAACTTTATGTTTTAAATCATCTTTTACAACAGGATTGAATGAAATTATTTTCATGTTTTTTCAAAAAAATTTATAAAAATAGATTTTCATCCTGAGAATTAAGCTCAGATTGGGATCTGAGGGTTTCCCTATCCCAAGGGAATCGGTAAGCTTAAGTCATCTGATAATCATTTAGAAAGGGATTGGCTATGTCCGCACCTCTCACATGGCACGATGTCATCGGCAATGAAAAGAAACAGCCTTATTTTGTTGATACATTGGCTTATGTTGCCAATGAACGTCAGGCTGGAAAAACCATTTATCCGCCTCAAACAGATGTTTTTAACGCATTCCGCTATACCGAATTGGCTGATGTAAAAGTCGTGATTTTAGGACAAGATCCTTACCACGGCCCGAATCAGGCCCACGGTTTGGCTTTCTCTGTACAGCCGGGTATTCCTGCACCGCCTTCTCTCGTCAATATGTACAAAGAACTGGAATCGGACATTGCTGGATTTACTCGCCCAAATCACGGTTGCTTGATAAGCTGGGCAAAACAGGGAATATTATTGCTCAATACCGTACTCACCGTTGAGCGCGGTAACGCACATTCTCATGCTCATTTGGGCTGGGAAACGTTCACTGACAAAGTTATTGCAGCAATCAATGAACATCGCAACGGAGTCATTTTCTTGCTTTGGGGATCTCATGCCCAGAAAAAAGGCCATTTCATTGATATCCGACGCCATCATGTATTAAAAGCCCCTCATCCTTCACCTTTGTCTGCCCATCGTGGTTTCTTAGGTTGTAAACATTTTTCACAGGCCAACAACTTATTGGAATCACAAGGGTTATCTCCAATAGATTGGGAACCTCAATTGCCCCAATAACCGATCTCTGCCTACAAAAATGCCGCCTTTCTAATGGCGGCATTGCATCACGAGAGACCGTAACCTTTATTTAGAAACAGCAACCATTGCAGGACGCAATAGACGACCATTCAAGGTATAACCTTTCTGCATCACCAACATAACCTGATTAGGTTCATGCTGATCTGATTCCATCATGGTCATCGCCTGATGCACTTCTGGATTGAAAGGCACATTGGTGTCACAGACCACTTCAACGCCAAACTTACCCACTGAATCGATAAAAGATTTCAGAGTCAGTTCAATACCTTCAATCATTGGCAATAGCGCTTCATTGGTACGATCAGCCGCATCTAATGCACGTTCCAGATTGTCGATGACCGGCAGAAGTTCATTGACGAATTTTTCCAATGCAAATTTATGTGCTTTTTCTACATCCTGCTCAGTACGACGGCGAATGTTTTCGATTTCAGCACGTGCACGCAACAAAGCATCACGTTCATTAGCCTGAGCCTGTTTCAGTTGTTCTTCCAACTCAGCAACACGCGGATCAACAACGTTTTCAGTCTCTGGCGCATCTGCCTGTTCCGCATTTATTTGTTGCTCTAATACATTTTCTGTATTTTCTGCGACTTGCCCGTCAGGTACTTTTTGGTCTTTACTACTCATGAATATCTCCGCGTATTTTGTATTATCTTCGCCATTTGAGCTTATTATGGGGATCAAAACGCGGGATTCAAGGGAACAATCATTATTGTGAGGGCAAAACCATATGCTGAAGGAAATAACAGCAATGAATAATGAATTCAAATGCATCGGTATTGTCGGTCGTCCACGTCACCCGGAAGCGCTGGCTACCCACGAAATGCTGTATCACTGGCTGGTATCTAAAGGTTATTGTGTCATTGTGGATAGACAGGTTGCGAAAGACATTAATTTAAAAGGTGCTCAGACTGGAGGATTGACAGAAATTGGTAAAACTGCCGATCTTGTGATTGTTGTCGGTGGTGATGGCAATATGCTCGGTGCAACCAGAGTATTATCACGTTATAACATCAAAGTCATTGGTATCAACCGAGGCAATTTGGGCTTTTTAACGGATTTAGATCCCGATAATGCTTTACAGCAACTATCCGAAGTCTTAGATGGCAAATATCGAGACGAAAAACGTTTTCTGCTTGAGGCACAAGTGACAAAAACCGGGCATAAATCCCGCCGTAGTACTGCATTAAATGAAGTCGTACTACATCCAGGAAAAGTTGCCCACATGATTGAATTCGAAGTATATATTGATGAACGTTTTGCTTTTTCTCAACGTTCAGACGGCTTAATCATAGCAACACCCACTGGCTCTACGGCCTATTCACTGTCTGCCGGAGGGCCTATATTAACCCCAAACTTAGATGCTATCGTGCTAGTGCCGATGTTTCCACATACGCTTTCGGCACGCCCTCTCGTTATCAGCAGCGAAAGCAGCATTCGCCTGAAATTTGCCCAAAATAGCAATGACTACGAAGTCAGTTGTGACAGCCAGATCGTCCTGCCAATCCAAGATAGTGAAGAAGTAATCATCAAACGCAGTGACTATAATCTGCACTTAATTCACCCAAAAGATTACAACTACTTCAATACACTGAGCACGAAACTGGGTTGGTCGAAAAAAATGTTCTAAAAACGAACTCACCTACTTTACTGTATAAAAAACCAGTTTATACTGTATGGAAGCACAGACATGTTTTTATGCACAGGAACATGTTCTTATACAGTAACGTGTTTATATACAGTAAAAAGAAGGAGGAGCACGATGCTGACTCAATTAACCATCAGTAACTTTGCTATCGTTCGCGAACTTGAAATTGATTTCCGCCCAGGGATGACAGCAATCACAGGTGAAACCGGAGCTGGTAAATCCATCGCGATTGATGCATTAGGTTTATGTCTTGGCAATCGTGGCGAAGCTAACATGGTTCGCCCGGGTGCTCCGCGTACCGATCTTTGTGCCTGTTTTTCACTGGCTGATGCGCCTTCTGCCCGCAAATGGCTTATAGACCACCAGCTTGATGGAAGTTTTGATGATGACAATGAGTGCCTGCTGCGCCGTACAATTACCGCTGATGGGCGCTCTCGCGGTTTTATCAATGGCACTGCTGTACCACTTTCTCAATTACGTGAACTAGGTTCTCATCTAATTCAAATTCACGGGCAACATGCCCACCAATTGTTATTAGAAAATCGTCACCAAAGGCGCTTACTGGATATTTACACGGGCGATTTCGAACTTCAGCAAGAAATGAAACAGGCTTACCAGCAATGGCGCCAAAGCTGCCAGGCTCTCTCCCAATTCCAACAACAAGCTCTTGAACGTCGCTCACGTCAACAATTGCTGGAATATCACCTGAAAGAACTGGACGAATTGTCACCACAGCCAGGTAATTATCAAGAACAGGATAGTGAATACAAACGGCTAGCAAATTGCGGGCAATTTTTGTCTGTTAGCCAAAATATCCTCCAGATTTTAAGTGATAATGATGAGCAGAACATTGTCAGCCTCCTCAGCTATGCCCGTAGTGAACTGACAGAACTTGCCAGCATGGATCACAAACTCAGTGGCCTGCTTAACATGCTGGAAGAAGCTGCTATCCAAATCAATGAAGTTAGTGATGAGTTACGTCATTACAGTGACCAACTGGAACTGGACCCCAATCGTTTATTTGAACTGGAACAGAAAATATCCCAACAAATCAGCATGGCCCGTAAACACCATGTTGCGCCAGAAGAGTTACCTGCATTACATCAACAGTTGTTGGAAGAGCAATATCAGTTATCCCAGCAGGAAAATGATTGTGCGCATCTTAGTGAACTTGTCAGTTTGCATTACCAGCAAGCCCTGACTGTGGCAGAAAAATTGCACCATATTCGCCAGAAATATGCCGCAGAATTGGGCCAACTGATAACGAACAGTATGCACCAACTTTCTATGCCTCATGGCCGTTTTACCATTGATGTTGCCTTTGAAGCGGAGCATTTAAATATTGATGGAGCCAGCAAAGTTGAATTCAATGTCACAACTAACCCCGGCCAACCTCATCAACCATTAGCAAAAGTGGCATCAGGTGGTGAACTTTCCCGTATTGCACTGGCAATCCAGGTTATTACGGCGAAAAAAATGGAAACCCCTGCGCTGATTTTCGATGAAGTTGATGTAGGTATCAGCGGTCCAACAGCGGCAATTGTTGGGCGTTTGCTACGTGAATTGGGGGAATCGACCCAAGTTATGTGTGTCACCCACTTACCTCAAGTCGCAGGATGCGGGCATCAGCATTTTTATGTCAGCAAGCAAACAGACGGCGAAGAAACAGAAACTCAAATGCAGCTATTGGATAAAAAAGCACGACTTCAAGAACTCGCGCGGCTTTTGGCGGGGAGTGAAGTTACAAAAAATACTTTGGCTAACGCAAAAGAACTGTTAGCGGCATAAATTGAGACAACTTTCTTGTATAATTACAGTCATAGGTAAATGCGTAGAGGTTTTCAATCTCTTCAATGTTTATTATTATCGACGACCTAAATCCTAAAGGAATGTAATTACTATGCGCTGTAAATTATTGACTGCCGCTGCTGTATCACTTGTTATGCTGACTGCGGGTTGCTCCATGTTTGAGCGAATTGTTTATCGTCCTGATATTAATCAAGGGAACTACCTTACGCCGGCTGCGGTATCAAAAATCCATAAAGGAATGACTCAGCAGCAAGTTTCTTACACTTTGGGAACACCAATGCTGACCGATCCGTTTGGGAGTCAAACTTGGTATTACGTATTCCGCCAACAACCAGGCCACGGGAAAACAACTCAGGAAACCCTGACACTTACCTTTGATAGCCAAGGTGTGCTAACTGATATCAAGGATGAAAAATCACTGCCAGAGAATCAGTGAGATGTGTGTTTTATTTATTCGCCAGTAGAGAACCTGGCGAATAAATAGACATTATCGCGCATTGTTTTTCGCGCGCTCTGCTCGTTTACGGCGCATTTCTTTTGGATCAGCAACCAGAGGGCGATAAATTTCTACACGATCTCCCTCTTCCAGCTTATCAGTCAGTTTGGCAGGACGGCTATAAATACCAACTTTATTTTTAGCCAAATCGATATCATTACGTAATGTCAAAAGGCCGGACGTTACAATCGCCTGTTCGACGGTTGCTCCTTGCGGTACTTTCACATTACGCAGATATTGCCGTTCAGGCAGAGCATAAACGACTTCGATATTCATCTCAGACACTATACACCTCACGTGCACGTTGAGTAAAAGCCTGAACCATATTCCCAGCCAGCTCTTTAAATACCTTGCCAAAGGCCAATTCAATCAACTTGTTGGTAAATTCAAAATCGAGATGCAACTCAACCTTACAAGCATCTTCACTTAACGGAGTAAAATGCCACCCTCCCATCAACTTACGGAAAGGCCCATCAACAAGTTGCATACTGATGCGTTGATTATCAAATAGCGTATTGCGCGTTACGAACGTCTTACTGATCCCTGCTTTAGCAACCTCAACGGAAGCCGTCATTTCATTATTGCTACTGCTTAGTACACGGCTACCCACACATCCCGGTAAAAAATCCGGATAAGATGTCACATCGTTGACCAATTTATACATTTGTTCCACGCTGTAAGGCACTAGCGCAGAGCGACTAATCTGTGGCATATCATTTCCTGTAAAACATAACAGCGCTAAATAGTATCACTTAAACATGGTTAAATAAAAACCTGACGACATTTAGAACAATAAATACGCACTTATCGCTAAATATCATACAGAAGAGATTTCTTTCACTAACGCATACAGTATAATACAACGCATTATGACAAAGAAAAAAGCATACAAACCCGGTTCGGCAACAATTGCCATGAATAAGCGAGCCCGCCACGAATACTTCATTGAGGAAGAATTCGAAGCAGGCTTATCCCTACAAGGTTGGGAAGTTAAATCACTACGCGCTGGCAAGGCTAACATCAGTGAGAGTTATGTTTTGCTCAAAGATGGTGATGCTTATCTTTTTGGTGCCACGATTACGCCATTAAACGTTGCTTCTTCCCACGTAGTTTGTGATCCGACACGGTCACGCAAGCTACTACTTAACAAACGCGAGCTTGATTCACTGTATGGTCGAATCAATCGAGAAGGTTACACCATCGTCGCACTTTCCATGTATTGGAAAAATGCTTGGTGCAAAATCAAAATTGGCGTGGCAAAAGGTAAAAAAGCGCACGATAAGCGTTCAGACATCAAAGAACGTGAATGGAAATTAGACAAAGCGAGAATTATGAAGAATTCTGGGCGTTAATCACTGGCATTATCACTCAATATTCTGATATACTTGCTCTTAATACGCTTGGGGCTGATTCTGGATTCGACGGGATTCGCGAAACCCAAGGTGCATGCCGAGGGGCGGTTGGCCTCGTAAAAAGCCGCAAAACAATAGTCGCAAACGACGAAAACTACGCACTGGCAGCTTAATAACCTGCGCAGAGCCCTCTCTCCCTAGCCTCCGCTCTTAGGACGGGGATCAAGAGAGGTCAAACCCAAAAGAGATCGCGTGGATGCCCTGCCTGGGGTTGAAGCGTTAAATCCAATCAGGCTAGTTTGTTAGTGGCGTGTCTATCCGCAGCTGGCAAGCGAATGTAAAGATCAGACTAAGCATGTAGTACCAAGGATGTAGGAATTTCGGACGCGGGTTCAACTCCCGCCAGCTCCACCATTTTTGTATTCGGAAATCATCGGAATACACCGAAAACCCAAGAAAAAGCCCTAACTCATAATGAGTTAGGGCTTTTTTATTGCCCGTTAGTATTCGTTTAGTATCGTTATAACTCGATAGTTTTGGTAGTATGTTTGGTAGTAAGTCGGCTACACTACAAAAACACTTACTACCAAAACGTAAATACCCAAGTGTCCAAGAGAAACTCATATATATAGTTAAGTTTTTGCAAAAAAATGATGTCCCGCTGTCCCGAAACACTTAACAATATGATTTATAAATATTAAATGGCGGGACGAGCCTGTCCCATACATATTTTCTCACACGTCCCAAAACTTAAAAAATCACCATTAACTAATTGATTTAAATATAAAAATACAAAATGGACGCTTAGGCACTGAGGGACGCAGTACAAGGTTAAAGAGGTAAAAAGTGAGTAGTAACAGCCCAGCTACACCGATAAACGCTTACTACTACCCCATAGAACACTTACTACTACGGTTAGAGGTGCCCGATGCCTAAGAAGATAACGCCGCTTTCCCCTACAACGGTATCTAATGCCAAAGCCAAACTTGATAGCAAAACAGGTAAGCCCAAAGACACGATCTACCGTGACGGGGATAATTTAGAACTCCTCGTAAAAGCATCAGGCATTAAGCTCTGGTATTTCCGGTACTACAAGCCATTCACCCAAAAGCGCACGATGATTGCATTTGGTGAATACCCCTCTATTAAGCTGGCTGACGCTCGCCGACTCAAAGACGAAGCAAAAGCGATGCTGGCTAAAGATATTGATCCTGTTGATTGGCGTAAACAGCAAGCAGCGGCAATACAGGAAGAGAACAGCAACACCTTACGGAATATTGCTACCCGCTGGTTTGAAGTGAAGAAAACCACTGTCAGTGAAGATTACGCCAAAGATATCTGGCGCTCACTGGAAAAAGATATTTTCCCCAAACTCGGGGATGTACCGATATCAAGCCTCAAAGCACCTATGCTGGTGGAAGTGCTCAAGCCGATTGAAGCACGGGGCAATCTGGAAACGATTAAACGCCTGACGCAAAGAACGGTAGAGATCATCGACTATGCCATGAATTTAGGCGTTATTGATGCTAACCCTTTTACCACTGTCAGCAAGGCATTTCCTAAACCAAAGAAAAAACATAACCCTACCATTCGACCCGAAGAACTCCCCGGATTAATGCAAGCACTCTCCGTTGCACAGGTAGAACGGCAAACACGTTTGGTCATTGAGTGGCAGCTATTAACGGCTGTACGCCCGGGGGAAGCAGTAAAAGCGCGTTGGTCAGAAATAGACTTTGATAACAGGCTCTGGAATGTGCCCGCGGAAACGATGAAGATGGATCGCCCTCACACAGTACCTTTATGCCAACCGGCTTTAGACATTCTTGAAGTGATGAAGCCTATCAGCGGGCATAGAGAATTTGTCTTTCCTCATAGATCCACCCCAAATACCCATATGAGCAGCCAGACGGCAAATATGGCACTAAAGCGCATGGGATACCAAGATACCCTTACGGCTCATGGTATCCGCTCAATCATCAGCACAGCATTAAATGAGCAGGGCTTTATGCCCGATGCTATAGAAGCTGTGCTGGCTCACGGGGAAAAGAACTCTGTCCGTGCAGCGTATAACCGAGCCACTTATTTAGAACAACGCCGGGTTATGATGGATTGGTGGGGGCTATATGTAAAAGGCGCAGCAACGGGTGATTTAACGGTAGCTGGAAGTGTCAAAGGATTACGCATCGTAGGAAGTGATTACTATGTCGGATGATATTTTTATTCTTGAGAATGTAAACGCAGCACTCAAACATTACTCTATTGGTAATGGTATCGAAAACGGTTTATACCCCCACTCCCCGGCCTATTGGTGTGCTGAGCAAGTATCCAAATTAACCGATGATGAACGAAAAGAGGCACTGTTCAGGTTAAGTGTATGGGATTTGATTGATGTTGCTACTGTAACCATAAAAAAACTCTGTCAGTCTGGCAGTGATGCTTGGCACTATTCTATCGTCGAAACACTGGCAGACAGCAGTAAGAATGACTTACTGGTCAGCGCATGTGCTATATGGGGATGGGGGCTAACCATGGAGTCTGATAGTACCTCATATCACCTAGCGGCCTCTAATCTCGTCTTTGCGGTTTTGGCACAAGAGCAATATGACAGTGATACATTGAATGAATTTGAAAATCTGGACATCAAAAATGCCCGGCGGAAAGCGGGAAAGATCCGCAGTGAACAACGAGACGGTGCGCTTAAAGATCAATGCATAAAATGGGCAGAAGATATTACCAAAGCAAAAGACTACATCGTTGGTAAAGAAGAGCTAGCCGAATCAGTTTATGACAAATATGTTACTTTTATTATCGAGAACCCTAAAGGCACTGATAATTACACTCTCCTACACCCCATAGATAAACGTGGTACACACAGACCACAAATGGAAGATTACAGAACCATCTATAAATGGGTATCACACCTTACTCTGGGGAAACGGGCGAGGAAAAAGAAATAAGCCGGATTGCTCCGGCTCTCTTATCACTCAAATAGCTTACCTGCGTCTATCCTGTAAAATCGGCGCTGGTCTTTATAACCAAGCGGATCACGTTTCTTAGGGTTATAAACGGTACGAGGTTTACCGTTCTTACCTACCTCCTCTGTTACGCCAACAAGCACACCTTTTTTGTGTAGAGCGGCGAGTGTCATATCAAAATTACAGCCCTCCAAAACACGTTCTTTCAATGCTTCTGACGTAATCCAATAAATACGGGATAAGGAGGTATCATCAGCAGATACTGATTCATTGCTGAAATCAGCTACATTAACACACTCCCCGGTAGATAAAGTAATATAGCCATCGAATATAGGCATACTCCCCCCGTCATTAGAGGAAGAACGAAAGCGGGATTCACCATAAGTACTGAGATACACCCTCAGCCGCTCAATGCCATTTACCGCTTCCAGATCACCAGTCGTGCCCCTACTATCTACATAGGCTTTGAAGCACTCACCAACACAGCGTAGAGACTCCCCGGTATCCCAACCAGTAATACCCCATTCCGTCGCTAGCTCTCCCGCAGCAGCACAGAGCGCGAACCGCTCTAATACCCGGTCTAACTGTGCTCCTGCATCTTCTGGTCTATAAGCTTCCTTGAACTGAATAATTAACGCTCGCAAGCGATCAACCAACTCCGAACGGGAAGACGCAGTAAGCTTTTCAAGCCATGTGATACCAGCACATCCATAATATTTCGTTGTTAAGGCATTCAGAGAATCAGCAAATTCTTTAGCTGTGCCTAGTCCGTGGAGGGTATCAAAAACGCCATTCTCATCGCTTACTATCGCAGGGATATCCACAAAGCGAGCTTGCTGACCCGCGGCAACACTTTCACCCGATGCCTTAAGATAACTTTCGAAAGCATCTTCGCTTGATGCCAGCACCAGAGTTCGCCATTGTAGCGTTTCACGCAAAGTAACGTCTTTTGTGCCTCGAGCCTTTCCCTGCCCAAGAGCCAGCATATAAGCAACTTGACCCACCAGCTTAGGGTTAACGCTTTTCAGTTCATCCAGAATTAGCGGTAAGTCATTATGCGCTGTGGCTAATACCTCGATCCCGACTAAGGTAGTATTGCAACTATGGGAATATCCGCCTGTTGTTGCACCACTCCCCCATACAGAGGCAGCGACATGTTGAGCGGTACTTTTACCTTTGGTTGAAGCCCCTTTCAGGCTGAATACCCCACCATCAACCCCCAATACATTGAGTAAAGGAGCAGCAAAAGCAACACAGAGAGAAAATACTAACCGGGTATTACCGGCACATTTCGCGCTGATAAGTTTCTGCCAGTCTTCAAGAGATTCTGATTGCGCTAACTGACTGCGTTCGCTCTTTTTACGCCCGGATAATTGGTACATCACTTTGCTGGTGGAGCTGCCTATTGTGCTTTCAGGCAGTACAAACAAGTGATCATTAAACCAGCCCGTCGAAGTTGCTAAGGTTATGCGCTCTTTTGCCGTTGTGATATTCAGATAACCCAATAAGTCACGGCTCATGCCAGTACCGATATAAAACCCCAACTTCGACAAATTAGGAATAATATCGCTAGCAGGTTTATGTAATTGCTCATTTGGTACAATGAATTGCTTCGTTTCTCTATCACTGTCTTTAAATGAAATCAGCTTTCCCCAATTATCGCTGTATACATCGCGGGTTAATCCCAGTACTGAGAACGGCGCAGATATCTTCCGGGCTACAATGCTTTTTACCTTACCTTTTCCCTCCTCAACATTCTTCATTAACCCGTCCTCGGTCATATAAAAACCGACTTTTTCCAGCGCTAAATAAGGTCGAAGAATTTGGGGGTTTTCCCACCCCAGCGAGGCAGCTTGCGAAAATATCCATTTATAGCTGGTGAGATCAGCACGGGAAGTATCCCAAGTTGCTTCAAAATGTTCAGCATCAAATGCCGCTCCACCAGCTTCTGACCATTCCAACGCCAGTTGGTACGCATTATCTTCATAGGGTGTGTTTTTCAAACTACCAAGAGCAGCGATCACTCTCTGCCAATTTTGTCTGCCCCCCTCTGATATCGCCAGCATCGCGGGGGAAAACAAAGCAACCTGTAAATCAGCTAATGTATGCTCGTCTACCTCAAACCAACGTTCTAAATCAGTGTCACTATCATAATGCTGTACAGGCCGAGGAGTTGTCTTCGACACAAGCGGAGCCATTGCAAGATAGTTCTCTACGTCTACCAATTCGCCGTCTAAACGGTGAATGATCGCATCAGTCACATCCTCCCCGCTTTTCGTTTTCCGGCGTACAGCATTCACTATTGGCAAATAGCATTGTTGTTCGGCACGATAGACAGACTCATCCCACCCAATGACAGGAGTCCATTCGCTGGTCAAATCCTCTTCCGCGATTTGCTGTATCGCCGTTTCTATTCCATGGGCTATCATCTGGCATACATGAATACCCACAGTGCGATCTACCTCAGAATCCAAGATAATAACAAAACGACAACGCGGAGCATCTGCGGTATAATTGAAAGTCGTATAGAGTACACCTTTAAACGTCTTTTTTAAGTAACTGACTAACGCATCAAACGTCTTGGGGCTGTCAAAACTATCGCAGTCAAACGATGCAAAGCGGCGTTTAGCCGCTAATGCTGAAAGCCTCCAGTTTTTGATACCCTGAAACTTCTCAGGGTATTTTTCTTTTGGGTCTTGGCCTTTTGGATGTTCCCCTTGTTCCATTGCTGCACAAAAATATTGTTTCTTCTTGGCAGTCGCCGTATCAGTTATTAATTGCTCAATGAACTGTTCTGTATTTTCAGCGCATCGTTGCTCAGGGGTAATATCGTATACATCCCGTCCACGGGAATAGTAAATTTTATCTGCCATTATTTGCCCTTACCCAAGTCACACATTCTCTTTGCCTCTATACCATGAAGCTTCTTCAATCTACGACGGGTATGTCGGTTTGTGGCATAAGTTCCCGTTTCTCCATTAAGTGGAACTGGGCTGTTAATCATTGTTTGAAGACCTAACCGATCTACTTTTTGCTGGCATTCAATTAAATGAGTAAGGCTTGCCGAAGAGCGATGTTTACGCGGCATAATTACCCCCTTTAATAAAACTTTTTGGACGCGGTAAAGTGATAGTTATTTTGGGGTGTGTTTTAATCATGTTATTTATCCTCCTGTCCACGGGTATTAAGACGGGATGCTATATATTCATTAACTTCACTTGCTGCCCATCCCACACGCCTTAACCCCAATTTCACAGACTTTGGAAATTCAGGTGTTCTTTTTAAAAACTCATGGAAGCCACTATCAGATTTATAGTGCAGCGCCGCTTTAACTTCTTTTTTAGTCAGCATCGATTCACTAATACTCATTGCATTTTCTCCTGCGTTAAACGGTCATAAACGGCTATAAACGCAAGCAACATAACCACTAATGAAATAACAAATAAGCCCTTTACATGTGCAGGCTGTAATAACAAAACACAGAAAGCCAATATGTAATTTCCTACGTATTGGCTATTATTCCGTGGAGGGGATAAGTGTTTATTTCGCTCTAAATTTGTAATGAGCTTCTTTTAGCGTTCGCGTTTATAACTGGTATGACTCAGCTACCGGTTCCCTTTCTTTTTATTTTTCTTCCCTTGCTTACGTTTACATTTTTTAGACTTGGTTCCGGTATGTTTTGAGCCACCACTAAACAACATAGTTTTATGACCTTTAACCAACTGGGCACGTGGAGTAGTTCTGGTCATGTTCTTTGTGAGTTTGCGGCTACGTGATTTGGTCGTATTTTCTTCAAACGCCGCGATTGTGGACACAACTCTTGGCTCTCGAAAATCTTCGCCAAAATCGATTTCTTTAACTGTACCCATGACTCCCCCTGTATTTTCGTTCTCGCAATCACTATCTGTTTCAGTTACAACGCTGGTGGATTTAGATTTGTTCATCAGTGCATCATCCTCGGCTTGTTGACCGCCATCTGAGGTAAACCCTCTTCAATGAAGCTGCGATGCAGTTCGAACAGCACTTCTCTGCCAAAATCAGAAAGAGACAACCCTTGTTCAGGGGAACCCTCCAGCATTTGCTGATAGAAAATAGCGGCGTTCTTTACCCCTTGCTCGTGACCGAATCGCTCAATCAACGTGCCCTCAACATTATTTGCCAAGGCAGAACATTCACTTGATAAGTAAAGCGGTAAAACGATAGGGGAATTTTCCAGCTTGAAGATAGCTTTACCGTGATGCTTTTCCCTTTGCTCAGAAATCCATACATGCGCCACTACCCAACGAAAGAAGCGAATATCCTCTACGGGTTGCCCCTCTGGGTGTGTGGTTAGCCATGCCATGAGTAGCTGTAAAGCTAATTCGCTTTGGTTGTCCCATTCGCCACCATTAACCCGGTCTAAGATGGAGGTAACGGGCAATGAAGCCACTATCATCTCTGGGCTGTTTTCGGATTGGCTATACAGCGTCACAATGCCGTTTTCTATGACAGAACGGTAATTATTAAGCATATTGCACCTCATTAGCATGGGTAACACAGGGGGCAGCCTCAGCGGTCAAGTAAGCGCTTTTGGCCTCATTGGCATGCAGTTGTAAGAGTTGCTGCGCATATTCCAGTAAATCAGCCTCGATATCCCTCGCTTCGGGGTCTAATCGTAGGTACTCCACGGCCTTAAGAAATGCCGCCACTGGCTCTAACACATCAGCGGGGTGAGCATAGATATTTGCTAAGGAACGATCAGACATGGCGCACCTCCTGAACAGGCAAGGGACCAGCAAAGAACAAAACGAAATCACGGGAAAGCATAGAACGGGCGTTGTGCTCGTCGGAGGCAATAGCCGCTATACGGCTGGGGGTTGCGTCCAAATCTGCACGTTTGATGCTCAGAAACACGAATTTGAAATGAGTTGGGGTAGGGATAGTCGCCATAGTTGCGATCTCCGTGTGTATGTTTACGGAGTCACCACCTGAGTTCTCACGCTCGGAAAGGGTGGTGACGCTAACAGAGGTGAGAATACTGGCACACACGGAAACCAGCCTACCTTTCGGTAGCTCCGCTAGCATCACCATTGAATACATATAGGCGAATACCGCCTCAAATGAAAGGTGCTGCGATGCAGTGACACAAAAAAAGACGCTAGGCGCGTCATGTGTCGCCGTGTATTGATTCAGGTTCTCACGCCTGACACCAGATTTTGCTGGTGCAAGGTCAATATAGCCAAAGTCCACCAGCAAAGGCAAGCACAATTTATTGAATAAAGATATTAATGTGATCGCTCCTATAGCTTTTCTCGGTTATCAGCAGGTAATCAATTGTTCTGTTTCAGCCCAATTAAGCCCAATCAAAAGGTTATTGATATATTTCTAAATTACTCCATTGGTAGAAGTATTGCCGAGGAGTATTTAACTCATTGGGTTGGCTTAATTTCGCTGAATAGACGGAATCGCTTTGCTGGTGGATATACGGGCAAGCTGTAAATATGCAGCTTGGTTCAGAACGGTATACAGAAACGCTAATCCTTTGATATTTTCAAAAACCTCCGTTGGAGTAAGCTGATTTCTACCCAGTGTGCATATTCATACCCTGCCCGTTTAACTCTTTGATAATCGCAGCAATCCCCATTGGGGTAAGCTGTACCCATTCCCCGGACATCACCAGAATATTTTTAGACCAGACTGCATATTTGCAGTCTGGCTATATTAGGTCGATTCCAATAAAAAAGCCTAACCCTTTGATATTTTCGGAATCCCCCATTGGGGGAAGCCGGGCGCTATGGGAATTCCCATAACGGCTCAAACTCTGCGTTTCAGGGTGTTTGAACTTTATCAATTGGTTATAAGGTCGGGTAAAAGTTTTCCGCAACCCTGTGGGCTAAGCCCTAAAAAGGGCTTTGCATTGCCCGTAATACCTGAGCTTTGCCCCTGTGGATTGGTGGTGCTTGGCAACCTACCGGCACTACAGCAGTTAATGTGATAGGCCACTTATCTTTATTATTGTTGTGGGTATTGAATATAAAACCATAATCAGAATCGTGTTTAGAAGAAGTTTTTAATAAAGCCACTAATCCTATTTTCTATGTATTAAAAAATATAGGGGATATTATGCGAGTAGAGAATCGTTCAAGTAATACTGTTTCAGTTAGTATTAATGCTTGGGGGGATGACGGGAACAAGGGCTGGTTTAGGTTGGCGCCGGGCGATGGTGACTCTTGGGATCGTACCGATTATCGTGGTTTTGTAATGGCGGTATCAATCAGAGGCCAACAGAACTCTTATTTCATATTCGCGGATAGTAGTATTTATATTTACGATAATTATATTGAAGATGACGGTAGGAAAATAAAACCAGCAACAGATAGATATTATTAAAATCCAAGCAAGAAAAGAAATTTAGTCTTATATACGCTTAAATATCTAAGCGTAAATTCCCGCTTAGCCCTACTGGACAAATTTGTCTAAATTAACCCTACCGCCATATTTGGCGGTAGCCGTTCGCGCAGGTATACGGGCAATGGGTAGGCTTTTTACTGTTGGGCGTTTAATGCTGAACTGGACAAATTCTCCCTGTTACCGTGGAAGCCATATATTAGGTCTATTTCTAATGGTTCGTCCAACACCTCCAGGCACCCAAGAATAAAACTTTCAGCCACCAGCATACGCTTTCTGACTTCGCTTTCACTGAGCTTGAACTTGCGGCCAATCGCACGTTTAGACATGCCGCTAACGTAGTGGTGCTCGATAAAATCACACTCCTGAGACATACCGACAGTACGCAGCTTGGCAACACAGCCATCAATGACCATCCCGTCCTCGTCACTGCACGATAATTTGTTGTTGCTGGTATAAGTCACCGCGTCTTTAAACCCGGCGGATACCGACTTCCAACCAATGTTAACTCTGCCTTGCACTACCCACCCGCCCCAATGCAATAGTATTTTCTGCATATCTCTGTGCATGATCTTTTATCCGCTTTGATTGTACTATGTAACTAGTACATATTAGCGTCGGTTGGGGGGGTATAAGAAATAGATGGCCCAATTTTGGACTTTAATGATTTGAAAGGGGTTTTTTACTCCATTGGAGTAGAAGACAAGCCGTAACCCAAAGTTGGATTACTTTGATTTCAAAGGTTTTTTCAATTCTAGCGATTCGCTAGAACTAAGCCTTATCAATAGCTTGCCGGGGAAGTGCTCATCGGGTTGGCTAACGGGCAAGTGATAATGATCGCGTTTTTGCTTCATGAGTAGAAACAGAGAGTTATCTGTAATTATGATGGTTGGTTTTTCAACCATCAATATAACCTATTGATTTATCTTAATTCTAGCGAATCGCTAGAATTAATAAGCCCCTCGATTTTAACTGCCGGGATATCGGTAGTTTCCCCGGCATAAGGTGCTTATCTATTTGATATTGTTCGTAACGCAAGTTTGCTTTACGGATAACTGTTTGATTTTCATCATGAGGCGGGTTTTGGATCATGGTCACTTTCTTGACCATCAATATTAGCCGTTCAGCCTGTAGTATTTCACCCTCAAAGCAGGGCTTGATAAACTATTCCCTCACCCTTCTATAAACTAAATAATATCGATTACAAACTATGCAAAACGGACTTGTTAAATTAGCGGCTGATACGCGAACAGTATTTGAAAAAGAGCACCAAAAAATAAATGATATGGGCATTCCTTTCTTTTATAGCTTCCCGATTAATTCTTGTCAGGGGGCTTCTGTATTCTTTGGTATGGTTGCCCAGCAATTTTTCCCCAATGCCGATATTAAAATTGTATTAGGTAGTGATAGAAAAAAGAGAATACATCATTACTGGTTAGAAATTGACAAAAAAGTCTATGACCTGACTGTAGACCAATTTATATCTTGGATGGACGAGCAATATAATTGCCCTGATAAACCTATCTACGCAGAAAAGAAGCACCCGCTGGCAAAATACTTTTTCTACACAAAACGATTTTCCCCGGTAGAAGCCTTTGCTATTTTTTGTACTCAACATGCGAAAAATACCAGAGCTACGATTACTGCATATGACTTTATGAGAGCAGAACTTAGAAAGCTGGACTGGGATAAGCCGGGGAGCTGATATATAAGGCAAAATTCCGCCTTAACTCCTTGATTAGGTTTAACTGCTCCGAAGCAGGGGAATTAGCACACCGCCCGTAGCTCAATATCGAGTTACGGCTAACCACATGATTATGCTAATGATTCAAAAATTGGATCATCTCTGAGGGCAAAGCCCCTCGCCGAACGATTCAATGAAGCTATGAGCAAGCAAGAGCGCGAGCCAACATCATTCAAATTTTTTCACATAACACTACAGTAAACTACAGAAAAAGATTAACCGCTCCTAAACTACATCAAACTACTGGACTTGAAAGCCAAGAGACTACGCCCGGCGAAAAACCCATAATGGATGAAGTAGCCAGACAGAAAAGAGAGCTGCATGTAGAAATTTTTCTCCTACAGACCTAAGCAAGAATTCCTGCTTAACTCTACCGCTAAATCTGGTATAGCCGTATAAACATTTACCGTAGGCAAAAAGTGTTGCTCATTTCCGGGGAGGGCTTTATTGAAGCATCGGGACACCTATATTAAGTGTTGTCCCGCTCTTGTCCCTCGTTTGTACTGAGTATGCATTTTATAAAATACATATAAATATATAATATATATAATATTTTTATATTTATATAAATAAGTAAGGGACACAGGGACAGCGGGACACATAAAAATACTGTTTATAAATATGAATATACATAGCTACCCCCCTCCTCGGTCAAAAAGCAATCGCAAATGTTTTTGGTAGTAAGTTTGGTAGTAACCAACCAACTTAAAATTAACAAAAACATTATTTATCAATTAATTAAATAACCAATTCAAATTCCGCCAGCTTGTTTGCCCAGTGTCCACTTTGCGTCCACTCAAGAAACACTATCATCTGGAAATACATTAATCATAACAACCGAGAGGAGTTTATATAAGTGATAGAGATACTATTAGACAATCCGTCTGTCTTATGGGGATTTTTGGGAAGCCTAGCCGGAGGAGGTCTTACTCTGTTAGGTACATGTATAACATTGAGACATAACTATAAAATAAAAAAATTGAACTTATTCAACAAGATAAGACGAAGAAATATAATGAATATGTAGCACTCAATAAAAAACACCTCATAGAGCCATTAGTGGAATATCTGATTACCGATCTAAAAACGATGCAGGCTATATACAATCTTCAAGACAGTGATTCTCAAGTTCACAAAGACACACAACGAAGGCTAAATAATACACACCTAGATCAAATGGCTGTAATGGAAGCAAGGGCAGGTAGCTTAGGAACGAATGAAATCAAAAAACTAATGGAGACATGTAGCAAAGAACGTAAGGCACTTGTTGATATAGTATATCATAATACAGATGGTCATTCGTTTAAAACATTAAAAGAACAGATAGACCGCACCAGTCAGCTTTTGTAGTGATGTGATGGACGCCCCCTTTTTCAGCGGCAAATAGTGCCATCTTTCTTTCCGATGCACTGAATTTTTCGGGAGAGAACCTATCATGAATACGATCAAAGTCGTTGGCATTGACCTCGCCAAAAACGTTTTTCAAGTCTGTGTCTGGATGGCGGACGGTTCTGTCGCCTCGAACCGAAAAATCTCACGGCAAAAATTGCTTGATGCCGTGCGCTCTTTTCCGCCTAGCACTGTCATTGCGATGGAAGCTTGTGCAACGTCTCACTACTGGGGGCGAACGCTGCAAGCGATGGGATATACCGTCAGGTTAGTCCCGACTCAACACGTCAAGGCCTTCAGCCATCATCAAAAAAACGATGCCAATGCTGCACTGGCTATTTGTGAAACTGCCTGTCGTCCAGGTCTTCATTTTGTTCCCGTCAAGACCGTGGAACAGCAAGATATCAAGGCACTGCGCAGTGCCCGGCAACTCATGGTGGAACAGCGTATCGCACTTGCTAACCAAATGCGGGCTTTTCTGGCTGAATCGGGACGGATTGTGCCTGCCGACATTCAAAAACTTCAACAGCATCTCCCTGATATTCTGGAAGATGACAGCAATCACCTGTCTTGTGTGCTGCGTCGTTTATTGCATACCTTATGGGAAGAGATGCAGAATTTGAACACCGGCATTCATGACATGGATAACGAAATAGCGGCACTTTCCCGTCAGCAAACGGGTTATGAGCATCTGCTCACTATTCCCGGCGTTGGTCCCCTTATTGCGGCCGCCTTCGTGAGTGACGTCAGTGCATCCCAATTTGCCAATGGCCGACAACTGTCTGCCTGGTGTGGACTGGTTCCCCGGCAACACAGTTCAGGAGGAAAAAGCCGTCTGTGTTCCCTGAGCAAACATGGCAATCGTCATCTCCGAACGTTAATCATTCACGATGCCCGTGCCGTGATGCGTTGTGTTCAAAAACGGGATGATTATCTGGGAGAGTGGCTGAGAAAACTGATTGACCGGTGCGGGTTCATGAAAGCCACGGTGGCTTTAGCCAACAAACTGACCCGGATTATTTGGCGTGTTCTGCGGGATGACGTGGATTTTAATATGAAAAAAGCTTTTACTATCAATTAATTGAGTAACAAAAAATAGACGCATTATCGAGTTTGCAAACACTGATGAGAAAACGGCTCCCGTCCCTGTCAGAGCCTGCTCTTGACCAAGGTAGTGAGATACCGGTGTTGTGATAAGGAAACAGGGTGCGGATGACATCATGGCGCGGACAAATGAGTCCATAATGACGCCGGATATATGGTCGCAAACCGTATCAATTTAGTGCTTGCACAACCGGGGCGTCCATATATGGTCAAGAAGTTTCGAACACATTTCTCGCTTCTTCCCACTGTCTTTCATATTCGGCAGGAGAAATCCCCCCATTAAAACGATGAGGTCGGATGTCGTTGTAATACCCGCCAAGCACCAGTGGGTATTCGGGCAAGCCGGGGCAAAGTACTGCCGTAAGAGATTCGGGCTGGCGAGAGCGTCTTCGCCTGCCGGGCGATAACGGTGAACCCCCGGTTGACGGCTTTGCAGGCCACCTTCCTGCATTAAGCGTCTGGCCTTCCAGCGACCCACCGGCCTACCTTCATGGGTCAGCAGATGGCTCAAGGTGACACAATTCCGTCACCGGCCATCGGGGGCTCAGCCGTGTGATCAACGCATAGCGCCACTGCGCATCTCGCTCATCAGCACGGCCGCCTGCTTTAGGATTTCTTTTTCCATTTCCAGGCGTTTCACCTGTTTCTCTAAGGCTTGTATCTGGCGTTGTTCGGGCGTCAGTGCCTTACTGACCGGCGTTATCCCCTGTATTTCGGCGTTATACTGGCGAACCCATTTACCCAGCGTACTGGTATTGCCCCCCCAATGAACGGGCAACATCGACAACCCGTTGTTGATGGCGAATAACCTGTTGAACCGCTTCCAGCTTAAATTCAGCGGAATAGTGGCGTTTGGTGAGTTTCACTTTCATTGTCACACCTCATTGTCATGTGATTAACATTAGCAGGCTTTTGAGGTGTCCGGAATTATCATGCCACTACAGGGTTGGTAAAAGTAATCGGATTGGTCAAAGGCAGGATTCTGTCTTAGCATTCTGGACAAATTAGACTACTACACAATACCCATGAATTACGTGTATCTTGTCCCGGGGAATTGTTTAACGATATTACCTTTAACCACTTTATATGCCTGATGTCGGTTACCATGCACATATTTTATAAAAGGATTATTCCAGACCACGCGGTCTATGGGGCCTGCCATATAAGCGAAATCAATTCCTGCTTCAATAAAGGCCTTTCGTGCGTTTTCTAGCCAGTTTCCTCTCCCGATATAGCATGCTTGGAATTTAATCACGCCAACCCGGCGAAGCGACATTCTTTTCAAATCGTTAGCTAGCTCTTCCGGACTGTTATAACGACTACCTAAAGAACTCTCGCTGGAATGAGCAAAAATATCTACGCGGTCATTTTCCGTCACCCATTGAAGATAATGGAAATTATTATAAAAATATCTTTGTTCCTCACTGTTGGATTCTCGCCCCACTAGTTCAAGCATGTCTTTATATTTTGATTTTAAATAGCTATACTCTTGCGGCCTACGCTTTTTAAAGTCGTAAGCTAAGACAACTTCTATCTTGCCAAAAGGCCATTCATGAGACTTAATTAGCGGTATTCTTCCTGCGGCTTTATATATTCTATTTTTGAAATTCATTTAATTATCTCTTTTGCTAAACACTGCCATATGAGTCAGGATACCGCCTCGTATGATAAAGTGATTACACCGTCTTTGACTGTCGTTAGACTAACGGGTTTCTGAGGTGTCCGGAATTATCATGCCGTTACAGTTAACTCTGTTTGCGAGAAAATAATATTGACGCACAAACGGCTTTACCCTAAGTTACGGGCAGTGGATAGATTTTTCACTGTTGGACGCTCAATGCTGAACTGGACAGATTCATCCCGTTCACGTGGAAGCCATAGATTAGATCTATTTCTAAGGGTTCATCCAGGATCTCAAAACAAACCCGAGAAAATAATCAGTCAGATACCGAGTGTATACTTAATGAGGCGACCCCCATGTTGATTTGAGTATCATCGAAGCCGACCACGTCCACGATAATTTTCAGAGTAAAGCACACATCCATGCTGGAGCCCACCAATTATCTGATGCGCACTTGCCTATACAAGCAAAATACTCTGCATCTGTTTGCTGAGGACTACAAATAATCGGAGAGCAGTTGCCTGAACAGGAACAAGTAAAAAATACAATGCACATAACGCGCCAACCAGATATTTTTTCATCTTCTTCGCCCCCTGTTATTACTAATATTATTTTCCATAACAGTGACAAAGTAACTTAACTCATTGATAAAATAATAAATTCATTTTTTACGCGATAGATACATAAACATTTATGCCTTTGTCAGTTAGAGAAAATAACCACAGCAATAAATACTACCTGATAATAATCATTTCAATAATTATTATTATAATAAAAAGCAATAAGGGAAGATTACTTATGAATTTTAAGATGCAACGCAGCGGAAATAGATAGGTTTTTCACTATTGTGCGCTCAATGCTGAACTGTGCGTTTTTGCATAATTAACGTGAAAGCCATAGATTATAGCTAAATCATATTAATATGACATAATATCTAAATCTAAAATGACAAGGCATAAAATGAGATGGGCTACAGCTTAGATTTTCGAAAGCGAGTACTGGCATACAAAGACAAGCATTCGTTGACTGTCGAACAAACGAGTGCCCATTTTGAAATCTCCATATGTACCTTGTTCCGGTGGTGCAATAAAATAGAACCTTGCATGACCCGCGATAAACCCGCCACGAAAATCCCTGATGAGGTACTCATTGTGGATGTCCAAAATTTTCCTGATGACTATCAATGGGAAAGAGCAAAACGTTTAGGTGTCTCACAATCGGCAATAGTGAAACAGTGGTTCTGGCTCATTACCGGATGGCTGGCATTTGTGGCATGGGGATGAAACCCAATGATCTGTTTGGGGCGTGGGCGTGTTCATGTTGTCACGATGAAATAGACCGCAGAAAGAGACTGACAGATACAGACTATGCACACATAGCCTATCTGGAGAGCGTAATCAGAACACAATCAATATTACTATCGGAGGGTAAGATTTGAGTTATTACAATTTAAGATTGCCGTGGCCTCCGACAGCAAATCAGCAACATCATTCAGCAGCAAAACCTCAGTATCAATACCCAATCCCGCATCAAAATCAAAATAGTTGCCAATCCCCCAGACAGACGACAGAGAGACCTCGATAACCTGCCTAAAGCGGTTTTCGACTCGCTGACTCATGCCGGGTTCTGGGCTGATGACAATCAGATTGATTATATGAGCATCAAACGCGGCGAACGGGTTAAGGGTGGTTGTCTGGATATTCAGATATGGGAGCTGGAGACATGAATGTTGAAATAAAAATAACATCAAGCCGGTCATGACGGCGTTCAACTTGAGCCATGAGGCAGGTTCTCCAGTGAGATAATTAACTGAAAATAAAAAGGTTATTTTAACTAGGGGGAAGGACAGGGAATGGACACAAGAAGACGTTTTTTTTAATGTTGCTGAATGCAGCCATAGCGGGGCGTAAAGAGAAATAGGGCCAAATTCGGCAAATTATAAAACGTCAGAACGGACAGGGTATGTCCCGAAGAAAATGGCAGGTAAGCCAGGTCAGAAGAAAATCCAGTCCCAAACGGCACGGGCAACGGATACCACAGCCTCACGGACTGAACGAATAACCGCTTTTAGTGGCGCGGGAATAAATGATGCCGCTTCCGCAGAATCAAACACCTCCCCAACCGCATCGCCAAAGCGCTCACGAGCCTGCTTTTTTACAGGTTCACTACATAACCTCCCGCGCAGTTGCGTCGCCAGCGGGCTGGTGGCACGGTCAGGCAGGCAGTACATCATGGTCTCCACCATCGCTTCCATACCCCATCCGGTTTGCGCCGACGCTACGCAGACAGGATGATGTGGTAAAAACAACTGCTGGACAGCGCTCCGCTTAGCTTCAATCGTTAACTGCTGGTCCGGCGGGTGAACGATTTCAAGGGGTTATCTGACAATTTAAGTAATAACTTCCCCTACCTGTTGCGAGCCATAATTATCTGAGGATTAAGCGACTTTGAAGCCTTTTTGCTATCTAAAATAGACGGTTATTGCTTAAGATCCTGTATATGATTAGTTCATAAACCATATTCACCTAGCCCCTTATGTTCATCAGGGCGACGCCCCAATGACCAGTAAAAAAGCCTTTCCGTTTCCTTGATTGGCATATCATTGATACATGCGAAACGACGTGTCATTAAACCTTGCCCATTAAACTCCCAGTTTTCATTACCGAAACTACGGAACCAATTATCTGAGTCATCATGCCATTCATAGGCAAAGCGTACAGCAATACGATTTGTATCAAATACCCATAACTCTTTGATAAGACGGTAATCAATCTCTCTATTCCATTTGTGTGTCAAAAAATCGACAATGGCTTCACGCCCTTCCACAAATTCAGTTCGGTTACGCCACAATGTATCTTTTGTATATACTAGCGAGACCTTCTCTGGGTTCCGGGTGTTCCAAGCGTCTTCTGCCAGACGAACTTTCAGTTCAGCAGTTTCAAGTGTAAATGGAGGTACAGGTTGTCTGATTTCCATAATGTCTCCTTATTGCATGTAGACAAATCTGTCTACATAAAGTAAATTAAGTAGACTTAGCTGTCTACAAAAATAATCATTGCATAGGGAGAGATTATGAATAAAAAAGTATCCAAAGCTCGTGAGCGCATACTAAAAACAGCCCACATGTTGTTTTATCGTGATGGTATACGAGCTACAGGCATTGACCGCATCATTAAGGAATCTGAAGTAACGAAAGTAACGTTCTATCGCCACTTTCCATCCAAAAATGACCTGATACTGGCCTTTCTTGATTATCGCCATGAACTGTGGATTCAGTGGTTTAAAAAATCTCTCCAAGTGCGACGTGAATATTTATTTCAATTAAAAACAATTGGATACGTTGATTTGAAGTAAATTATAAGCTTCGCCAGTTATTGTCAAACATTCAATATCA